>NZ_OZ026537.1:300000-449227 GCF_964020165.1 Buchnera aphidicola (Drepanosiphum platanoidis) | reverse complement strand
CTTTACAGCCTTATTTTCATAAAATTAAATTTTTATATAAAATAATATATTTAATAAATTTTATTTAAATATATCTCGCATTTTCACTATATACTAATAAAGAAGTTTTACAGACTAAAAATTTATTTACAGTTACTATGCCAAAAATTTTAACAAAATTTTTGTATTTTTTTTTAATTTTTATATTAATTATCATTAAATCATTTAAAACTACAAATTTTTTAAATATAGTTTTTTTAATATGACTTACATAACATAATTTTTTGTTACAAAATTTAAATTTATAATTTATATATGCACTTTTATGTATTAAATAAAAACATGATTGTAAAATAGATTCAATTATTAATACTCCAGGAAAAACAGGATTATTAGGAAAATGAGATTTTAAAAATTTTTCTTTAAAAGATATCTTTTTAATAGAAGTTAATTTTTTAGAATTTTTAAAATATATAATTTTATCAATAAATAAAAAAGGAAATTTGTACGGCAAATATTTTTCTATATCACAAATTTTAACATTTTTAAAAAATTTATTTTTTTTTTTTATGTTCATTTTAATGTAAAAAAATTATTTAAATAAGCATATATATTATTTTTTTAATATCACTTAAAGTTTAAAGAGTAAAAAAAAATTTTAAAACATTAAAACAAAATTTTTTAATATTTTATTTTAATGTTTTAAATTTATAATTTAATTTTATAAATTACTAAAAAATATTAAGATCTAAAATTAATTTGGAAAGGTTCTAAAACATCAAATGCATATTTTCCAATTGGAATAGCATAAGATAAACAAAAATCTCCTATTGGAACTTTTATTGAACATGCAATTCCACAAGAAGAATATAAACTACCAAAGTTTTTATAAATCATTTTATTAGATGAACAACTTTTTTTTGGAATAATATCTTTCCAAACATTACCAAAATCTAAAAATAAAGATGTATGCGCATAATTTTTTAACGTTGAATCTATAAGTGATAAAGAAGGAAAAATAAACTCTATATTTGAAACTGAAATAGTATTTCCTCCACTATTCACTAAAAAGTCATCACAATTTGAAAAATTTTCTTGATCATAATCTTTATTTAAATTATCAGAATGTTTAAACAATGGACCTATATTTTTATTATTAAACCCTTTAATAAAATTTTCATAACTCATAAAAAATTTTTCATGTTGAGGAAGAGAAGTATCTAAAAAATTTGATCCATGCCCCAAATATTCATGAATATGAAAAATAAAATTGTTATCATGATCTAATAAAAAATATGTATCAGAATCTATTTTGAATTTATAATAACTTTTATTAAAAACTGGAAAAACTGAATCAACAGAAAATAATATATTATATTTATTCATAGAATCTTTTTCATCAAATAAATTAGAACATGTCCATCCAGAGTTTATATATAATTCACTACTATCTTTATTATTATTATGTGAAACTTCATTATGAAAATATTGATCAATTTTTTTTTGTATATAATTAAAATTTTTTTGATATTTATAACCTACATTAACATTAAAAGAATTTTCTGAATTTATTAATTTTTTAATGTTAGCTTGTACTCCATAAGTTTGAACATCACTATCTAAAAAATTAGTAATTATACTGTTAGGACTAGGAAATCCATAAGTTTCCTCAAAAATATCATCATCAAAAGAAGATTTTTTTTTGTGTAAATCTGCATAATCAACATATTTTTTTTCATTGTAAAAAAAATTTAAATTATATTCAGATTTATTTAAAAAAAAATTTCCTTTATTATAATTTATATTAATTGATTTTTCATCTTTTAAAACTTCAGAATTTACATTAATATTATCATCTTCACTAATTATATGCTTAGTCGTAAAGCCTGTATGAAAATGCACACCATTTCTTTTATTATATCCAGCATTCATTTCAGCACTTTTTTTATTTTTTTCGATAACTTCAAAATTTATATCTACTAAATTTAATCCCTCATGTAAAGGTGATATCGTAATATTTATATCATTGAAGTAATTTGTTAATTGTAAAGATTTTAGATCAGAATAAATTTTATTAGAATTAAATATTACACCTTCTTTTTGAGAAATTATTTGTTTTAAAAATTCTGTTGAAAAATTAGTATTTCCCTTAAAATTAATTTTATTTACAAAAAAAATTTCTCCTTTGTCTACTTTTATTTGTAAATTTACAGTATGATTAAATTCATTTAATTCAGGAATGATTAAAATATTAGGTTGTAAATAACCTTTTTCACTTAAAAAATTTTTAAGATTTTCTTTAATTGCATCAAATTTTGAAACATCATATATATTATGCAATTTAAGATTTTTAACAAATTCTTTTTCTAATAAAATATTAGGATAATTTTCATTAAAAAAAATTTTTGCTAAATTATAATGATGACCTTCTTGAATATGTATTGTAATATACAAATCTTTAGAATTATTTGCATAATTATAAGATATATTTGAAATTTTAAACTTTAAATATCCTTTATTTATATAAAATTGTTTTAATTTTAATAAGTCTTTATTTAAATCTTTTACATTATATTCATCTTTAAAAAATTCTGCTGAATATGAAATTGTTTTATTAAATTGAAATACATCTTTTAATATTGAATAAGAAAATTTTTCATTTCCAACAATTTTAATTTCTCTAAAATATGTATTTAATTTTTTACTGATTAAAATTTTTAAAGTAGATATATTATTTTTATCAACATTTAAAAAAACTTCAATATTAACATTAGGCATAGAATCTTGAGAATAAGCTTCTACTAATTTTTTTTTTAATGAAAAAACATCTACATCACGTACATAATGATCTAACGAAATGTTTAAATCATTTAAAAGTTTTTTAATAAAATCGCCGTTAATATTAGCATTTTCTTCAATGTCAATATTTTTTAAAATTGAAAATTCTTTCATTATAAAAACAAATTCATTTTGAATTTTCTTTACTTCAATAGTTTCAAATTTTTTACTATTCATTAAAATATTAATAGAATCATTAATATCATTTTCTGTAAATTTTTCTCCCTCTTTAAAAGTTAAACTATTCCTTAAATCTTGTTCATTTGAATGTACTAATCCTTTAAAAAGAATATGATTAACTAAAAAAAAATTTTCTTTAACATTATTAGTTTGAGACAATTTTTTTTGTTTTAACAATTTTAATAAAAGAGCATTATTTCCAACTACATTATTTTTACTATTTAATATACAAATATTATTAGACAACAAACTAGAAATAGTTAAACTACATATGATTAAAAATGATAAAAATATTTTTTTTATTCCCATAATTTTAAAATTTCTTTTAAGAAAATCCTCATAATCATAATAATTAAGATTATTTTAAAAAAATAAAAATTAAAGTTTCTATCACAAACTCATTATTTCTTTTTCTTTCTTTAAAAAATTATTATTAATTTCATCTATATAAAAATCAGTAAAATTTTGATTTTTTTTTTGAAATAATTTTTCTTCATTTTCACTAATTATTTTATTTTTTAATTTCTTTTTGATTAAATTATTAACATCTCTTCTTAAATTTCTAATTAAAATTTTATATTTTTCAGATTCTTGTTTTGTTAATTTTAATAATTCTTGTCTTCTTTCTTGAGTTAAAGAAGGAATAGGGACAATAATGCTATTATTAATAATAATTGGATTTAAACCTAAATTAGATTTAATAATTGACTTTTCTATCAATTTATTTAAACTATTATCAAAAGCATTAATTTTTAAAGTGTTAGAATCTTTTACTAAAATATTTGATATTTTTGAAATTAAAGTTTTTACTCCATAATAATCAATATAAATTTCGTTTAAAATATTAGGAGATATTCTACCAGTTCTAATTTTTAAAATAGATTTTAAAAATAAATTTACACAATATTTCATTTTATGTTTATATTTTTTTAAAATATCTTTAATCACTATAAAATCCTTTAATTTTAATATTTAATTTTAATGATGTTTAAAATATTTTTATTCATTTTATTATATATTAATTATTTATTATAATAATCATAAAATTAATTAATTAAAAACAATATTAAAATTAAAATTTTAATATACTTTAATTTTAATATTTTAAATTTTATTAAATAAATTTTATTAAAATTAATATGTTTAATATTATAATTATAATTTTTTTATAAAATTATAAAATTTTAAAAATTAATAAATTAATAAAATAATCACTAATTTTTAATATATATTATAATATATATATTATAATATATATTATACAATCAATAATAATTTATATAGAAGTAATTCCATAAAAAAATTTTATTTTTTATGTAATTCTTTCATTCAAATAATTTTAAAAATTATAAAATAATATACATATTAATAAAATTTTTAAAATATTTTTATTTTTTTCATAAAAAAATAACTATTAATAAAATAAATAAAAAAAAATTAAAAAAATAATAATAAAAAATTATAATAAATTATTAATAATAAAATCTTATAAATAAACATAAATTATTTATTTAAACTGATTTTAAAAAAATTAAATTAAAATTTTTTGTCCTACTTCTAATCTTATAAATTTTTTAATAAAAAAGTTTTTTTCTTTTAAATATTTTTCTACTGTTTTTTTAGTATCCATAATAAAATTTTGTTTATTTAAACAAATCTCATAAATAAATTTTTTCATCCTCCCTTCTACCATTCTAGATAAAATTTGTTTAGATTTATGTTTATTTAATTTATTTGCTATTTCTAATTGAATTTTTTTTTCTTTATCTAAAATATTTTTTGGAATTTTTTCAGGACTCAAATATAAAGGATTACTAGCTGCAATATGCATAGCAATTTTTTTTACATATTTTAAAGATTTAGAATTGCTTTTTAATAATACTCCAATTCGTGATCCATGAACATAAGAATGAATAAAATTACCTTTAAGCATAAAATAATTAGAAAAATTAATATTTTCTCCTAGAATTGAAATTAATTTTATTCTAGTATCTTCAAAATAATCTTGGACACTTTTTAAATTCACAAATTTTTTTTTAAAACATAAATTAATAATTTTGTTTCCTTCACTTTTAAAAAAAGTATCTCTAGACACAAAATCTGTTTCACAATTTATTTCTAAAATCACACCTAAACATTTAGTATGACAAATAAAAATTGACCCTTGGGTAGTTTTTTTTATAAATTTATTTCTAACTTTAGATTTTCCTTTCTTTCTTAAATAATTAATAGATTTTTGAATATCTCCTTTATTCTTCAATAATGCTTTTTTACAATTTAAAATACCTAAACCTGTAATTGTTCTTATTTTTTTAATATTTTCACTCAAATTTTTCATTTTATATTAAATCTTATTATAATTAAAAATGGTTATATTAAAAATAAATTTAATTATTTTTTTATGAATATCTAATGAAATTAATACTAAATTTAAAAATCTAATAAATCAATTTATAATTAAATATACAAAAATAAAAAAATATTTCAAAGTATATATAAATTTTTTTATAATTTTTAACATAAATTTAATAAATAAAATTTTTATAATAATTAAATAAACATTAAAATTTAAAAAAATTTTAATTTTTAAATTTTTTTATATTAATAGAATTAATACTTTTATTTTTAATAAAGGCTTGTACTAAACTTAGATATAAGTTAATAGATCGAACTGCATCATCATTTCCAGGAATAATATAATCTATTCCATCAGGATTAGAATTAGTATCTACAATTGAAAATACTGGAATTCCTAAATTGTTTGCTTCTTTAATAGAAATGTTTTCATAATGAGCATCTATTACAAATAAACAATCTGGAATTCCGCCCATATTTTTTATACCACCCAAACTGTTTTCTAATTTTTTTAACTTTTTAGTTCTTAATAAAGCTTCTTTTTTTGTTAATTTATCAAAAGTTCCATCTTTAGATTGATTTTCTAAATCTTTTAAACGATTTATAGATTGTCTAACAGTTTTCCAATTTGTTAACATTCCCCCTAACCATCTATGATTAACATAAAATTGATTACAAAAAATGGCTGTTTTTTTAACTAATAAACTTGCTTGTTTTTTTGTACCTACAAATAAAATTTTTCCATTTGAAAAAGCTATTTTTCTTAAATTTAAAAGAGCATTTTTTAACATAGGCAATGTTTTTTCTAAATTAATGATATGTACTTTGTTTCTAGATCCAAAAATAAAAGGTTTCATTTTAGGATTCCAATATCTCGTTTGATGTCCAAAATGTACTCCTGCTTTTATCATATCTTTCATAGAAATTTTTTTCATTATTATTCCTTCAATTATTTGTTTATAAATTAAAAAAAAAAATTAATTAAAACTTAAACATTTTTATTATTGTACAATAATTTATAAATAAAATTATTAAAATAATATTTATTATTATAAATAATATATTTATATAAAATAAAAATATTTAAACAAAATTATTTATCTGAAAACATTAAATAATTTAAAAAAAAATTTTTATGATATTATCATAATTAAAATTTTTAAAAAAAATACAATTTTTAAAAACATTTAATAAAAATTTTTTTATTTTTTTATATTTAAAATTAATAATTTTTATAACTATTATACAGTCAATTAAAAAAAACATTAAAATTTTATTTATTTAATTTTATTTTATAAAATTTTTAGAAAATTAAACTGTAAAAAATATATTAAATTTACTTTTTAAAAATATTATTAAAAATCTATACTCAAAATATGAAAATTACTATTCACACCCAAAAAGATATAAAAAAAATGATTTTAGTTGGACAATTAACAGCTGAAGTTTTAAAGATGATAAAACATTATATTAAACCAAATGTTAGTACTAATTATTTAAATAACATTTGTCACAATTATATTGTAAAAAAACAAAAAGCTATTCCAGCTGCTTTAGGATATAATGGCTTTCCTAAATCAGTATGTATTTCAGTAAATGATGAAGTATGTCATGGAATTCCTAGCGATTTAAAAATATTGAAAGAAGGTGATATTATAAATATCGATGTATCTATCATAAAAAATAAATATTATGGTGATTCATCTAAAATGTTTTCTGTTGGAAAAATATCAAAAAAATCTAAAAAAATATGCAAAGTTGCAAAAAAGAGTTTATATAAAGCTATTCAAATTCTTAAACCTGGATTAAATATTAATTATATTGGAAAAACTATACAAAAATATGTAGAAAAAAAAAAATTTTCTATAGTACGAGAATATTGTGGACATGGAATTGGAAAAAATTTTCATATGCCTCCTTATATATTACATTACTTTGATAAAAAAGAAAAAAATTTATTGTTAAAAAAAGGTATGATATTTACTATTGAACCTATGATAAATCAAGGTAAACAATATGTTTACCAAGAAGATGATGGTTGGACTATAAAAACAAAAGATAAAAGTATATCAGCTCAATATGAACATACTGTTTTAATAACTAAAAAAAAATATAAAATTTTGACATCAAGAAAATTATAAAAAAATAAAAAAAAATAAAAAAAATATAAAAAATTCTAACAAATACTTTAATGAGATTCATAAATGAAAGAAATAAAAAAAATTATTGAAAAAGCTTGGAAAATTAAAGATATTCTTACTAAAAATGAAAAAAAAAAAATTCTTAAATATGTATATAAAATTTTAGAATTAGTTAATTTAGGAAAATTAAGAGTAGCAGAAAAAATAAATAATCAATGGAAGACCAATCAATGGATAAAAAAAGCAATTTTATTATTTTTAAATTTAGAAAAAAATAAAATTGTAAAAAATAAAAATCATTTTTCATATGATAAAGTACCTCTAAAATATGAAAATTATAAAAAAGAAAATATAAAAAAAGAAAAAGTTAGAATTATCCCTGGATCTACTGTAAGATATGGATCTTTTATTAATAAAAATACTGTTTTAATGCCTTGTTTTATTAATATAGGAGCATATGTAGGAAAAGGTACTATGATTGATACTTGGTCAACTATAGGATCTTGCGCTCAAATAGGAAATAATGTTCATATTTCCGGTGGTGTTGGAATTGGAGGTGTATTAGAACCTTTACAATCAAATCCAACAATAATTGAAGATAATTGTTTTATTGGAGCAAGATCAGAAATAGTAGAAGGGGTCATAGTAGAAAAAGGATCAGTTATTTCAATGGGAGTTTTTATTGGGAAAAGCACTAAAATTTATGATAGAACAAACAATACTGTTTCATACGGAAGAGTACCATCTGGATCAGTAGTAGTTTCTGGTTCGCTTCCTTCTCAAGACAAATCACACAATTTATATAGTGCAATAATAGTAAAAAAAGTTGATTCTAATACTTTAAAAAAAATTAAAATTAATAGTTTACTAAGAAAATAAAAAAAATTTAAATTTTTTATAAGTTAAAAATTAATAATAAACAAACCGCCCTAATTATAAAAATGGGCGGAAAATTTTAATTTATAATTAAAAATTAAATTATAAAATATATATAAAATATATAATATATTATTAAAAAATAAAGATTTAAAATAACAAATAAAAAATTTTTGTATATTTTTTTATTATTTATAATTTTTAATAAATTTTAAATTAATTTATATTTTAACTAAAATTATAAAAAATATTTAAACATTTAAAAATATTTTTAAAAAATTTAGATAAAATAAACTACAATACGTATCAATATTTTTAATATAATTTATAATATAACAATAATTACATAACATTTAAAAAAAAATTTTTTATAATTATCATAATTTAAAAATATTGTTTTAAAGAATTAAAAATTAATATTTTATATAAAATTAATATTATAAATTTTAAATTTATAAATATAGTTATAAATCCATCATAAATATTATTAAAAATTTTTATATTTATTTAAATAAAAAATATTTTTTAAAAAATTTAAATTTTTTTAAAAAAAATTATTTAAAAATTAAAAAATTAATAAAATTTTTTTTAAATTTTTTAATATTTTCTAAAATAGAATTATATATTTAAAAGTAAAAAGTTTAAAAATAAATATATTAAATATGTTTATTTTTTTATAAAAATATTTAAAAAATATTTTTTTTAAAATATAAAAATTTTTTTAAAAATTAAAAAATTTGAAAAGAAACACCAAAATTAAAAATTAAAATTCCTAAAAAAAACATTAAACTAAAAAAAAATTTACTATTTTTCATATTTTCCAACATTAAAAATTTAAAAAAAATATTTTTTATGAGTTTAAATTATATTTTTAAAGAATATAAAAAAATTATATAATTAAAAATATTATAATCTAAAAAAAAAATTTATATAAAATTTATTTCTAAATCAAAAAAAATAAAATAATAATTTATTACATTGAAAAATTTAAATTTTTTTGCAATAATTAATTAATATATATTTATATTATATCTACAATTTTAAAATACCTCTAAAAATTTTTACCTTTCTTATATATATAAAAAAATTAAATAAAAATATAAAATTTTAAAAATTTTTATATTATAGATTAAATCTATAATGAACAAATAATGATTAAAAAAATCTTTAATTAATAAAATTTTTATTTGTTTATTAATAAAATATAAAATATTTTAAAAAAAAATCAAAATAACTATTATTTAAAATTAATAGGAAAAATATGAAATTATTATCCGGAGCCGAAATAGTAATACAATCATTAATAAACTGTAAAGTAAAATACATTTTTGGATATCCTGGAGGAGCTGTATTAGACATTTATGATGCTCTAAAAAAAAATCAAAATATCAAACATATTTTAGTTAGACATGAGCAAGCGGCTACACACATGGCTGATGGATATGCTAGATCAACAGGAAAAATTGGTGTCGTATTAGTGACTTCTGGACCTGGAGCTACTAATGCAATAACTGGAATTGCTACTGCATACATGGATTCTATCCCTATGATAGTAATTTCAGGTCAAGTATCTTCTAAATTAATTGGATCAGATGCATTTCAAGAATGTGATATGATTGGAATTTCTCGACCTATTGTGAAACATAGTTTTTTAGTTCAAAAAACTGAAGACATTGCTTTAACTATTAAAAAATCTTTCTGGATTGCTTCTACAGGAAGACCAGGTCCTGTTGTAATAGACTTGCCTAAAGACATTTTAAGTTCAGATAATAAAAAAATTTTTGTTTGGCCTAACAAAATTCATATAAATTCATATTCACCTAAACATAAAATAAAATATAAAACTATAAAAACAGCATTCAAAAAAATTATAAAATCTAAACGACCAATCTTGTATTTAGGAGGAGGATGTGTAAATTCAAAATGTGCTAAAGCAATTAAAAATTTTGCTGAAAGTTTATATATCCCTGTAACCAGCTCTCTAATGGCATTAGGAGTTTTTCCTGGTACTCATAAACAAAATTTAGGAATGTTAGGCATGCATGGAACTTATGAAGCTAATATGAGTATGCATAATTCATATTTAATATTCGCTTTAGGAGTAAGATTTGATGATAGAACTACAAATAATATAAAAAAATATTGCCCTAAAGCAACTATTATTCATGTAGATATAGATCCTACTTCTATAGGTAAAACCATTAAATCTGATATTTCAATTTTAGGAGATATAAAAAAAATAATAAAAAAAATGATTTTTATGAAAAAAAAAAAAACTATTGAAAACCATAAAAATTATTTAAAAAAATGGTGGTCGAAAATAAAAAAATGGCGATCAATTAAATGCTTACAATATTCTGCAAAAAATAATTTTATTAAACCACAGAAAGTTATTCAAGAAATTTGTAAAATAACAGAAGGTAATGCTTATATTTCTTCTGATGTTGGACAACATCAAATGTTTACAGCACTATATTACAATTTTAATAAACCTAGACAATGGATAAATTCTGGAGGTTTGGGAACAATGGGTTTTGGATTACCAGCTGCTTTAGGAGTAAAAATAGCTCTTCCTAAAAAAACTGTCATTTGTATTACGGGAGACGGTAGTATTCAAATGAATATTCAAGAATTATCAACTGCAATGCAATATAAAATACCAATATTAATTATAAACTTAAATAATAGTTCTTTAGGAATGGTTAGACAATGGCAAGATATGATATATGAAGGCAGGCATTCTCAATCTTATATGAAGTCTTTACCTAACTTTGTAAAACTATCTGAATCATATGGTCATTGTGGAATTTTTATAAAAAAAAAAAAAAAATTAAAAAAAAAATTAAAATTTGCATTTAAATTACTATCTAAAAAAAAATTAGTATTTGTAGACATAATAATTGATAATAAAGAAAATGTATATCCTATGCAAATAAAAAATGGTTCTATGAGTGATATGATAATAAATAAAAAAAAAATAAAAAAAATATAAAAAGGAAGCTTATATGTTAAAAACGTTATTTATTAAAATAGAAAATTCTCCTGGTGCTTTATCAAGAGTTATAGGTTTATTTTCTCAAAGAGGATATAATATAGAAAGTTTAAATGTATCTCCTACTCATAAATCCTCTGTTTCTCATATAATAATAAAAACATTAGAAAATGAAATATCTATCATAAAAATAGCTCAACAATTAAAAAAATTAATAGATGTTATTCAAGTCAAAATAATAAATAATAAAAATTATATTGAGCGAAAATTAATATTATTACAATTACATGTAAAAACAAAAAATATAAAAAAAATTCTTTCAATAATAATATTTTTAAAATCTGAAATTATTAAATTTGATAATAATACTTTTATAATAGGAATGTTAGGATCTAATAAAAAAATTAAATCTTTTATTAATATAATTAAAAAAATGGGAAAAATTAATAAAATATCTACATCTGAAATTATTAGAATTTCTAAAACTTAATTTTGTTTATTCAATTTTAAGCTTTATAACAAATTTTAAAAAATTTTTTAATGTATTTATTTTTAAAAAAATATGAAAAAAAAAAAAAAAAAAATATTACATCTCCCAGTCCTTCTTAAAGAATCTATTAAATATTTAAATATAAAAAAAAATGGAATTTATTTAGATGCTACTTTTGGATCTGGAGGTCATAGTAGAAAAATTTTACAAAAATTAGGAAAATTAGGAAAATTGTATGCTATGGATAGAGACCCAGAATCTATTAAAATTGCTAAAAAAATTAAAGATAAAAGATTTAAGATAATTTATGATAAATTTTCTAATATAAAAAAATATTTAAAAAAATATCAATTAAAAAATAATATTAATGGAATCTTGATTGATTTAGGAATATCTAATTTACAATTAAAAAATAAAAATAGAGGTTTTTCTTATCAAAAAAATGGATTTTTAGATATGAGAATGGATACTACAAAAGGAATTTCTGCGGCAAAATGGATTAAAAAAAGTAACATAAAAACTATATCAAAAATTTTAAAAAAATATGGAGAAGAAAAATTTTCATATAAAATTGCTTTAAATATTCATAGATATAAAAAAAAAAAAGATATTTTAACGACTAAAAAATTATATTCAATAATAAAAAAATCTGTTCCTTCCCAAAAAAAAAATCCAGCTAGAAGAAGTTTTCAAGCTATTAGAATATGTATAAACAATGAAATTAAAGAACTAAAAAAATTTTTAATATTTTCAAAAAATTTACTTTCTAAAAATTCTAGATTGTTAACTATTAGTTTTCATTCTTTAGAGGATAGAATAATTAAAAATTTTATTTTTAAGAATAGTAAAAAAAATATTAATATACCTAATAAGTTACCATTAACTGCAAAACAAATTTTAAAAACACAATCATTAAAAAATTTTAAATTTTATAAAAAAAAATTTCCAAGTTCAGATGAAATAACTAAAAATAGACAATCTAGAAGTGCAATTTTAAGAGTATCTAAATTTTTAAAAAAATAAAAAATTTATGTAAAAAATTTAAAAATTTATTAAATTTTTATAATAAAAAAATGAAAAATAATAATTATATAATAAAATTGAAAAAATAATTTTATAATCAAAAATAAATTTTAAAAATAAAATAAATAAATTTATTTAAAAAAAAATCTAATATAAATTTAAACAATTATTAAGTATTAATCTATAAAAAATAATTTAAAAAAAATAACAAAATTTAAATATATTAATATTTATAATTTTAAAAATTATTTTATAATAATTTTATAAAATTAAAAAAAATAAAAAATAAATAAATTATAAAAAAATAATAAAACTTTATTTTTAAAATATTTTTTTAAGTTAAAATATTACAATTATAAACTGTTAAATTAAAACTATATTATAGGCATATTAAAAAAGTTTAAGGTTTAATATATGAAAAAAAATTTTATTAATCCATTTACATTAACTCAACTTGCTGTAAGTAAAATTAAAAAAATTTCTACATATAAAAAAAATCCAAATATTAAATTCAGAATTAATATTAAAAGTGGAGGTTGCAATGGATTTCAATACAATTTTACATTTGAACTAAAAAAAAAAAAAAAAGATATTTTAATACAACAAGATGAAATAAATATTATTATTGATTCTTTAAGTATAGAATATTTAATTGGAGGGAAAATAGATTTTATAGAAAATTTAAATGAATCCAAATTTATTATTAAAAATCCTAACGCAACATCTACATGTAGCTGTGGTAATTCTTTTAATATTTAAAACAACTATAAAAATTTTATTTATATTATAAGAATTTTAATTAATAAAATGTTTAAACAAAAATTAAAAAATATTTTTAATTAAAAAAAAATTAAAAAAATAAAAATTTTAATTAATTATTATATGTTTAATATATAAATAATTATAATAACCAAAAAATTATTTTCTTACATATTAAATAATAATTTTAAAAAAATATGAATAATAATGGATGAAATAATCTTTTTATATAATTTTATAATATAAAAAATAATTAAATTGTTTTAAAATTAAAAATTTTTTTGATGTTATGTAAAATGTACTCATAACATCAAAAAATTATTAATATAATAATTATTTTTTATTAATTAAATCAGTAATAGTACGTTCAAAAATTTTTGAAGAAGCACTAATAGATTCATATAAAGTTGGATGAGCATGTATAGTTAAAGAAATATCTGCGACATGACATCCCATTTCTATAGCTAAAGAAATTTCTCCTAACAGTTCTCCTGCATTAGATCCAATAATTAATCCGCCAATAATTTTGTTTGTATTCTTATCAAATATTAATTTTGTAATTCCAGATGAACTATGAGTAACTAATGCTCTTCCAGAAGCAGACCATGGAAAAGAAGCAGTTTCATAATTAATATTATTTTTAATTGCCATTTTTTCTGTCATTCCTACCCAAGCAATTTCGGGGTCAGTATAAGCTACCATAGGAATAATTGACGTATCAAAATAATGATTTTTACCAGAAATTACTTCTGCTGCAATATGAGCTTCATAAGATCCTTTGTGAGCTAACATAGGAGGTCCCGAAACATCACCAATAGCATAAATATTGCTTACATTAGTTTTACATTGTTTATCAACTTTAATAAATCCATTTTTAAAATTTATTCCTATTTTTTCTAAATTTAAACCTTCAATATTTGGTCTTCTTCCAATAGATAATAAGACTGTATCATAAACTTTTTTTATACATTTAAAATCGTCTTTAATTAGAACTTTAATTCCTTTCTTTATTACTTGAATATTTTTTATAAAAGAACTTAAATAAATATTAAATTTGTTTTTTATAAAACTAAAGTATAATTTACTAATGTCTGAATCTACTGATGGTAAAAGTCTAGAAGAATTTTCAATAATATCAACTTTTGAACCAAAAGATTGATATATTGTGGCCATTTCTAAACCAATAACTCCACCTCCTACAATCAATAATTTTTTTGGAATTTTAGAAAGTTTTAAGGCATCTGTAGAATTCCAAATATTATTGTTTTTTTTAGAAACTAAAGGAAATTGATTGGGTCTTGATCCAGTGGCAATAATTGAACTATCAAATTTAATATAAAAAACTTTTTTATCAGGACTCACAACATACAATGTATTCTTATCAAAAAAACTTGCATTACCTATAATAACTTTAATTCCTCTTATATCTGATAAACTTTTTAACCCTAAAGACATTTTTTCAATTAAATTATTTTTCCATAAAACTATTTTTTTTATATCAATAAATTTTTTTTCTTTAAAAATTCCTAATTTAGAAAAATCTCTAAATTCTCTTAAAACTTTTGCTATATGAAGTAATGCTTTTGAAGGAATACATCCTTTATGTAAACATACACCTCCTAAAAAATTATTTTTTTCAATAATAATTGTTTTTAAACCTAAATCAGAGGCTCTAAACGCTGCAGAATAACCAGCTGGCCCTCCACCTATTACTACTAAATTAGTTTTTAAATTTTTGTGCATATTTTCTCTTTTTATTATAGATTAAATATTAAAAAAATTAAAAAATTATATTAAAATAATAATTTAAAAAATAAATTTATTAACTTTAAAAATAAAATTACAGTAATAAATTTTAATAAATTTTTATAAATTTACATTTATTAAAATAAAATTTTATAAAATTTATTTAAACATTTACCTAAATATTTCATAAACAAAGATCCATCTACTCCATTAATTACTCTATGATCATAGGATAAAGATAATGGTAATACTAATCTAGGCAAAAACTTTTTTTTATTCCATAAAGGTTTTACAATGGAAGTAGAAATTCCTAAAATTGATACTTCTGGAATATTAATAATAGGAGTAAAAAAACTACTTTTAAAATTTCCTAAATTTGAAATCGTAAAAGTTCCATGACTCATTTCTGAGGTAGTAATTGTTTTAGTTCGAACTTTTTTAATTAATATTTTTAAATTTTCAGAAATTTCTAAAATCTTTTTTTTTTTTAAAGATTTTAAAACTGGCACTAATATTCCTAATTCAGTATTTACAGCTATTCCTATATTAATTTTTTTATTTAAAATAATTTCACTTTGATCTTTAGATAAGCAACTATTAAATTTAGGATATTTAGATAAAGATTTTGAAACCGCTAAAATTAAAAAAGTTAATAAAGAAATTTTAAAATTTTTATTTTTACAATTAAAATTATAATTTTTTCTAAAATTTTCTAAATCAGTAATATCAACTTCATAAAATTGAGTAATATGAGGAACTGTATTCCAACTTTTTATAAATTTTTTGTTAGAAAATTTTTGTATATTACTTAAAACAATAGAATTTTTAACTTTTTCTTTTAAAATAATTTTTTTTTTATTCACATAAAAATTTTTAATTGAAGATTTTAAATATTTATAATTTGAAAAGTTTAATTTTTTTTTTGTTATTAATTTTAAAATATCTTCTACTATAATTCTATTATTTTTACCGGAACCTGTTACTTCTTTTAAATTTATAAAATTTTCTCTAGATATTCTTTTTACAACAGGAGATGCATACATAAAAGAAGAATTATTAAAAATATTTTTTTTAATTTTTTTTGTAGAATTAATTTTTATATTTTTTGAAATAATCTCTTTAGAATCTTTTAAATCTTTATTATCAACTTTAACTTTTTTTTCTTTTTTTAAACTTAAAATATTAGAATTAGTAGTTACTTTATCTCCTATTTTTACAAATATTTTATTTATTTTACCTGTTTGAGTAGAAGGAATTTCCATAGAAGCTTTTTGTCCTTCAATAATAATTATTGGTTGATTTTTTTCAATAAAATCATTTTCTTTTACTAAAATTTCCACTATTTCTAATAAATCTTCTCCGATATCTGGGACTTTAATTTTAAACTTCATTGAACCTCTTTTAAGCTAATCTTGGGTTAATTTTATTACAATTAATTTTAAATTTTTTAATAAAATTGTAAACTACTGAATAACTAATTCTTCCAATTTTAGCAAGTGAATTTAATGCAGTAATTACTATATAATATTCATCAATTTCAAAATATTTTCGTAAATTTTTTCTACTATCAGAACGTCCATATCCATCTGTCCCTAAAACAGTATATGAAACTGATGGAACATATCCTCTGATTTGATCTGCATATATTTTCATGTAATCAGTAACAGCAATAGCTGGATTTTTATTCATGATCTTTTGAACATAAGGAACTTTATTCTTTTTTAAAGGATTTAATGTATTCCATCGTATGCAATCTTGACCATTTCGAGCTAACTCAGTAAAAGAGGTAACACTGTATACATCTGATCCTATATTACAATATTTTTTTAAAATTTTAGCAGATTTTCTAACTATTCTCAAAATAGATCCTGATCCTAATAATTGAACGTTTATTTTAAACCCTGAAATACTATCTATTTTATAAATTCCTTTACAAATTCCTTCTTTAAAAGAATCTAAAAATTTTGGCATTTTATAATTTTCATTGCATATTGTAATATAATAATATATATTTTCTTGATTTTTGCCATACATTCTAAATAATCCATTTTGAATAATTACTGCTAATTCATATGTATAAGCTGGATTATAAGAAATACAGTTAGGAATTGTTAAAGAATATATATGACTATGACCGTCTTGATGTTGTAATCCTTCTCCATTTAAAGTTGTACGACCCGAAGTTCCTCCAATTAGAAATCCTCGAGCTTGTTGATCCCCAGCTGCCCAAAATAAATCTCCTGTTCTCTGAAATCCAAATATTGAATAATAAATATAAAAAGGTATCATAGGAAAATTATTTGTACTATAAGAAGTTGCTGCTGCTAACCATGAAGCTGAAGCTCCTAATTCATTAATACCTTCTTGTAAAATTTGACCTTTTTTATCTTCTTTATAAAAAAAAAATTGATCTAAATCTTGAGGAATATATTTTTGACCTAATGAATTATAAATACCAGACTTTCTAAATAAACCTTCCATTCCAAATGTTCTAGCTTCATCTACAATTATTGGAACAATACGTTCTTTTAAACCAATAAAATTTAATAAAATATTTAATATTCTAATAAAAGCTATAGTAGTAGAAATTTTTTTCTTAGAAAATTGTAATAAAGATTTAAAATCATTTAATATTGGAATTTTTAAATCTATATCAAAACTACTTGATCTTGTAGGAACATAACCTCCTAAAATTTTTCTTTTATTATGAAGATATTTATATTCTTTAGATTTTTTTTTAAAAGAAAAATATGGTAAATTTTTTAAATTTGCATCTTTTATAGGTATTTTAAATTTATCTCGTATATATTTTATATCCGAAAAATTTATCTTTTTTATTTGATGAGCAACATTTTTACTTTCTGCAATTTTTCCCATCCCATAACCTTTTACAGTATGAAACAAAATTACAGTAGGTTTATTTTTAACAGATTCAGATTTTTTAAGAGCATTAAATATTTTTTTATAATCATGACCTCCTCTTTCTAAGCTCCAAATCTCTTCATCAGTCATATTTTTAACTAATTTTTTTGTTTCTTTATAACGATTAAAAAAATTTTTTCTAATATATTTACCATTTTTAGATCTGAGAGTTTGATAATCTCCATCTATAGTTTCATTCATTAATTTTATTAACTTATTATTACAATCTTTTTTAAGCAAATTATCCCATCCTTGGCCCCAAATTACTTTTATTACTTCCCAACCATAACCTTTAAAAACACTTTCTAATTCATTTATAATTTTTCCATTTCCTAAAACTGGACCATCTAATCTTTGAAGATTGCAATTTATAATAAAAACTAAATTGTCTAATTTTTCTCTAGAAGCAATACTTAATGAACCTTTAGATTCTGGTTCATCCATTTCTCCATCACCTAAAAATACATAAACTTTCTGAAGAGTAGTATTTAATAACTTTCTATTATTTAAATATTTTAAAAATTTTGCTTGATAAATCGAACAAACTGAACTTAATCCCATAGAAACTGTGGGAAATTGCCAGAAATTTGGCATAAGTTTTGGATGAGGGTAAGAAGGTAAACCTTTTCCATGAATTTCTTGACGAAAATTATCTAATTGTTCTTCAGAAATTCTTCCCTCTAAAAAAGCTCTAGAATAAATACCTGGAGCAATATGCCCTTGAAAATAAATAATATCTCTTTTTTCATGAGAATCATTTGTTTTAAAAAAATGATTAAAAAAAACTTCATATATATTTGCTGAGGACTGAAAAGAGGATAAATGACCCCCTAATTCTAAATTTTTTTGAGAAGCTTTTAAAACCATCATTAAAGCATTCCAACGTACAGCAGAACAAATTTTTTCTTCTATTTCAATATTTCCTGGATATTCTACTTCTTTATCTGCAGAAATAGTATTAATATAATCACTTATTAAAAAATTTTTAAAATTTTTTATTTTTAACAGCTTAAATTTTTTTAAAATAAAATTTATTAAAAAATTAGCTCTTTTTAGTCCATCTTTTTTAATTACTAATCTAATAGATTCTAACCATTCTTTTGTTTCTAAATCTAAATCATTTTTTTTATATTTATCTTTAGACATTTGTTTTCCTTAATTATGAATAAAAAAATAAATTTTTTAAATTTGTGTAAATATAAATTAAATATTAAAAGATTTAAAAAATTTATTTTAATAAGAACAAATAAAAAAAAATTATTTTAATTATATATTTTATTACTTTTATTGTATTACTTCATCATTTAAAAATCATTATAAAAATATTTTTTTAAAACAAATTTACTTAAAAACTCCATGACAATGTTTATATTTTTTTCCAGAATTACAAAAACATAATTTATTTCTTTGAAAAACAAAAAAATTATCATTTTTTTTAGTTTTTTCATAATAAAATTTAATTTTTTTTTTTAAATTTTTTAAATCAATTAAAAAATTTTTACTATTTATTTTTAATAAACTAATTTTTTTAATAACATCATATTTAATTAAATCTAACATTTCAGAAAATATTAAAAAAGACTCTTTTTTATATTCTTGGATAGGATCTTTTTGAGCATATCCTCTTAAGTTAATACCTTGTTTTAAATAATCCATAGAAGACAAATGATCCTGCCAGAAAATATCTAAAGAAGATAACATTATATTTATTTCTAAAGATCTAATATTTTTTTTTCCAATTAAACTTTCTTGATTTAATTGTTTTAACTTAAAATTTTCTATAATTAATTTCAATATATTATTTTTTTCTAAAAAAATATTTTTCTTTATATGAAAAAAATTAAATGAACACTGAAGATCAAAATTTTTTTTTAAAGAATTTTCAATATTTTTTAAAAAAATTTCTTTAGAATAATATTTATATTTTTTATCATTAAAAAATTTATTTAGAAAATTACAAAAAACATCTTTAGAAATTTTTCTAATTATTTTAGTAATATCATTACTATTAATTAAATTATTTCTTTGAGCATAAATAACTTTTCTTTGTTCATTTATTACATTATCATATTCTAAAAGTTGTTTTCGCATTTCAAAATTTCTAATTTCTACTTTTTTTTGAGCATTAGCAATTGCTTTATTTACCCAACTATGTTGAATAGAATCTCCATATTTCATACCTAATTTTCTTAGTAAAAAAATTATATTATCAGATATAAAAATTCTCATTAAAAAATCTTCCATAGAAATGTAAAATCTAGATGAACCTATGTCTCCTTGACGACCAGCTCTTCCTCTTAGTTGATTATCGATTCTTCTAGATTCATGTCTCTCTGTTCCAATTACATGCAAACCTCCAACAGATAAAACTAAACTATGAAATTTTTTCCATTTTTTTTTTTTTTTTAAATATTTTTTTAAATTTTTTTTTATTTGTGCTTTTTTCGTAGAAAAATTTTTAATATTTAAGGCTCCTCCTAGAACTATATCCGTTCCTCTTCCAGCCATATTAGTTGCAATAGTAACAGCTCCCAGACTTCCAGCTTGCGATATAATTTTAGCTTCTTGATCATGAAATTTTGCATTTAAAACATTATGTTTAATACCATTTTTTTTTAATTGAAATGAAATTTTTTCTGATTTTTCTATAGAAATTGTTCCAACTAAAACTGGCTGTTTTTTTAATACACATTTTTTTATATCTTTAATGATAGCTTCTAATTTTTCTTTTTCAGTAAGAAAAATTACATCTGAATAATCTTTTCTAATCATAGGAGTATGAGTTGGTATTACTACTGTATCTAAATTATAAATGTTATAAAATTCAAAAGATTCAGTTTTTGCTGTTCCTGTCATACCAGATAATTTTTGATATAATCTAAAATAATTTTGAAATGTTATAGAAGCTAATGTTTTATTCTCATTATTAATAGGAACTTTCTCTTTTGCTTCTATGGATTGATGTAAACCTTCAGACCATCGTCTTCCTTTAACAATTCTTCCAGTATGCTCATCTACAACTATAATTTCATTATTTTTTACTAAATAATCTATATTTTTAATGAATAATTTATGAGCTTTTAAAGCAGAAATTATATAATGCATTAATTTTAAATTTTTTAATGAATATAAAGATTCATTCATTTTCAAAATTTTATTTTTTATTAATAAATTTTCTACTTTTGTTAAACCTTTTTCAGTTAAATAAATTTGTCTAGATTTTTCATCAATAGAAAAATCTCCTCCAGAAAAATCATAAGAATCTCCTTTTTTTTGTTCTATTAAATGTTTAACTATAAAATTAATTTTATTATATAATTCAGCACTTTCTTTAGCTTCTCCTGAAATAATTAAAGGAGTTCTTGATTCATCTATTAAAATAGAATCTACTTCATCAATTAAAGCATAATTTAAATTACGTTGTATTCTATTTTTTTTATGAAAAATCATATTATCTCTTAAATAATCAAATCCATATTCATTATTTGTCCCATAAGTAATATCTGAATTATATGCTTTTTGTTTTAACTTTATAGAAATATTTGAAGAATTTAAACCAACTGTTAATCCTAAGAAATTGAATAATTCTTGATTTTTTTCTGCATCTCTTTTAGCTAAATAATCATTCATTGTAACAACATGAACTCCTTTCCCTTCTAAAGAATTTAAATATATTGGTAAAGTAGAAGTTAATGTTTTTCCTTCTCCTGTTTTCATTTCAGCAATACAATTTTGATGCAAAACAATTCCTCCTAATAATTGAACATCAAAATGACGCATTCCAAATACTCTTTTACTTGATTCTCTAACTACAGCATAAGATTCTATTAAAATATCATTTAAACTTTTTTTTTTTTTTAATTCATTTTTAAAAATAAAAGTTTGATTTTTTAATTCTTTGTCTGAATATTTCTGATATTTAGATTCTAAAAGATTAATTTTTTCTACAATTTTATATAATTTATTTAAAATTTTTTCGTTTCTGCTAATAAAAAAATTTTTAAAATACTTGAATAACATTTTAATTTCTCACGTTAAAAATTTGTAAATTTGTTTATTATCATTATAAAATATTTTTTAAAATTTAAATAAAAATATTAAATTTAAAAATTTTTATTAATTTAATTAAAAACATTAAAATTTATAAATAAATTTTAGGATATTTTACAGAAAATAAATATAAACCTTTAGCTGGAACAGTTGGACCTGCAAAAATTCTATTTTTCATATTTAATATTTCTAAAATCCAATGTTTTTTTTTTTTTTTTAATCCTATTTGAAGTAAAGAACCAATAATATTTCTAACCATTTTATATAAAAAAGCATTAGCAGTAATGTCTATATAAATAAAATAAACATTAAATTTATATACTTTTATATAGTAAATTTTTCTAAATACGCTTAAAGATTGACATTTTGATGCTCTAAAAGTACTAAAATTATGCTCACCTAATAAATATTGAGCGGCATAATTCATTTCTTTTGTGTCTAAAATATTATTTACTTTAAAAGAAAAATTATTTAAAAAAGGATTTTGTATATTAGTGTTATAAATAATATATCTATAACTTCTAGAAATAGCTGAATGTCTAGCATGGAAATTTTCTGATACTTTTTTAACCCATAACACTACAATATCTTTTGGTAAAAAATGATTAATACCTTTTAACCAAAAATAATTTTTTCTAAAAGATTTAGTTTTAAAATGTATAATTTGAGATAAAGCATGCACTCCAGAATCTGTTCTTCCTGCACAAAAAATTATTACTGGATGATTAGCTATTTTAGAAATAGCATTTTCTACAATATTTTTAATAGAAAAATTTTTAATTTGACTTTCCCATCCATAATAATTAGTACCTTGGTACATTAGTTTTAAAGATAGTTTCATAATAATATTATTTATTTCCATTCATAAAAAATTAATACTAAAAAAATTAAAAATTTAAAAATTTTAAAATAACTATAAAAAACTTCTAATATAAAATATAAAAATTTTAAATATATAATTTTTTAAAAAATTTTAAATTAAATAAAAAAATTTATAATATTTCAAAAAATTTTTAAAATGTAAAAAATATATATATTGTACAAATAATTTTTTTTAAATTATCAAAATAAATAATATACAAAAAAATTTTAATTTAAAAAAAATTCACAAATATAAAAACTTAATTTAGTTTTAATTGTTAAAAAAAATAAATTAGTATAATATCAATTACAATATTTCACTAAATTAAAAATTTAAATAATAAAAAAATTTTAAATTAATATAAAAGGAAAAATTATGATTTGTGTAATGAAATTTGGTGGAACATCATTATCTAATGCAAAAAATTTTTATAAAGTATTTAAAATAATAAAAAAAAAAAATAAAAATTATACTGTTGCAATCGTATTATCTGCTCCTCATAAAATAACAAATTATTTAATTCAAACGATTAAACAATCTATTATAAAAAAAAATTTTAAAATAATAATAAAAAAAATAAAAAAAAAAATAAAAAAAATAATAAAAAATATTTTTAAAATTGATACAAATATAAAAATAAAAAAAATTTTAAAAAAATCTAAAAAAAAATTTTTAATTTTAAAAAATTTATTAAATAAAATTAAAAAAAATAAAAAGTTTTCAAATAAAACATATGCTGAAATTTCAAGTATGGGAGAATATTTTTCAGTTTTAATCATGAAAAATATTTTTACAGCACAAAAATTTAATACTACAGTATTAAAACCAGAAAAATTTTTTATAATTACAAAAAATTCTTCAAAAAAAATTATTAATATAAAAAAATCTAAAAATAACTTTAAAAATTTTAAAATTAAAAAAAATATCATTACCTTAATGCCAGGATTTATAGCAGGTGATAAAAACAAAAATAAAACGACTTTAGGTCGAAATGGATCAGACTATTCAGCTTCTGTACTTTCTGTCTGTATTCAAGCAAAAAAATGCGAAATTTGGACAGATGTTGATGGAGTATATTCATGTGATCCTAAAATCATTCCTAAATCTAAACTAATTAAAAAAATATCATATAAAAATGCAATAAATTTTTCAAAATTAGGCGCAAAAATTATTCACCCAAAAACTATCTTTCCTTTAAAAAAATTCAATATTCCTTGTATAGTTAAAAATACTTTTAATAAAAAATGTAAAGGAACTAAAATAAAAAAAATTTCTTATAAAAATAAAAAAAATTTTTTTGGAATTGCTATAAATAATAAAATAAAACTCTTAAAAATTAAATTTTTTTCTAAAAATAATTTTAAAAAGTTTTCTTATCTTGTTTTAAAAAAAATAAAAAAACATAATATTTCATTTATTTTTAAGAAAATAAAAAAAAATTTATTAAAACTAATATTCATATATAAAAAAAAATATTCTAAAATAATAAAACAAAAAATATTAAAAAATAAAAATATTCTTAACTTTACAAAAAAATCTAAGATAAGTATAAAAAATAATTTTGCCTTAATATCAATTTTAACAAAATTTAAAAAAAATAATTTTTTAATAATAAGTAAAATATATTCATATATAAACTTTTTTAAAAAAAAAATATTTTTTAATAATAAAAATATTAAAAATGTTTTTAATCTTATAGTTAAGAAAAAAAATTATATTAAAACGATAAGAAAAATATATTCATCAATTTTTTATAAAAAACACACTATTAATGTTTTATTAATTGGAGTAGGAAAAATAGGATCTACTTTATTAGATCAAATCTATTCAGAAAATAAAAGTTTAAAAAATAAAAATATTAAAATAAATATTTTGGGAATTTTAAATTCTAAAAAAATATTGTTTAAAAAAAAAGGCATTAATTTAAAAAATTGGAAAAAAAAATTTAAAAAAAATAAAAAATTTTTTTATTTTAAAAATTTTATAAAAATATTAAAAAAAAAAAAATTTTTAAATACAGTTGTTATAGATTGCACCTCTAGCAATACAATTTCTAAAAAATATATAAAATTTTTAAAATTAGGATTAAATATTATTACATCTAATAAAAAAGCTAATACTGGAAATTTTGAATATTACAAAAAAATTCGTTATCAATCAAACAAAAAAAAATTAAAATTTTTATATGAAACAAATGTAGGGGGAGGTCTTCCTATTATTCAAACTCTTCAATCTTTACAAAATACAGGTGATAAATTAATTAAATTTAGAGGAATATTATCAGGATCATTATCATATATTTTTGGAGAAATGGAACATGGAGTAAAATTCTCTGAAGCAGTAAAAAAAGCATATTTAAAAGGTTTAACAGAGCCAAATCCTAGAGAAGATTTATCTGGAATTGACGTTGCTAGAAAATTATTAATTTTATCTAGAGAAATAGGATGTTCTTTAGAACTAAAAGACATTAAAATACAACCTATTTTACCTATTAATTTTAATGCATCAGGAAATGTTGAAAAATTTTTGCAAAATATAAAAAAACTTGATAATTTTTTTCATGAAAAAATTATAAAATCTAAAAATAATAAAACAAAACTAAAGATTATTGGAGAAATTGATAAAAATAAAATTTCTCAAGTAAAATTAATTAAAATAAAAAAAAAAGATCCATTATATGATATAAAAGATGGAGAAAATGCTTTTTCTTTCTATACTAAATATTATCAACCTAAACCTTTAGTAATAAGAGGTTATGGTGCTGGAAAATCTGTAACAGCATCAGGAATATTCACTGATTTATTAAAAATAATATAAAAAAACAATTAATTATGATAAAAATATATGCTCCAGCTTCCATTGGAAATATAGGAGTAGGATTTGATATTTTAGGAGCTTCAATAATTCCAATAGATAACTCTATTTTAGGAGATTATGTTACAATTAAAAATTATAAAAAATTTAAATTTGTTTGCATTGGAAAATTTTCAACAGAATTAAATAAAAATTTAAAAAAAAATGTTGTTTTACAAGCATGTAAAAATTTTTTTAAAAAAATTAAAAAAAAAATTCCAAAAATCAAAATTATTTTAGAAAAAAACATGCCTATTGGATCTGGATTAGGATCTAGTTCTTCTTCTATAGTAGCAAGTTTATCAGCTTTAAATATATTTTTTAAAAATCCTTTAAATAAAGAAGAAATGTTAAAAATGATGGGAAATTTAGAAAAATATGTATCTAAAGAAATTCATTATGATAATGTTGCTCCTAGTTATTTAGGAGGAATTAGAATTATAATAAAAAAAAATAGAATTATAAAATGTCAAAAAATTCCGCATTTTAAAAATTGGTTATGGGTAATTGCATGGCCTGGAACTAATTTATCAACTCAAGTTTCAAGATCAGTCTTACCAAATTATTATGCACGAAAAATATGCATCAAACATAGTCTTAATATAGCTACATTCATACATGCATCTCATACAAATCAAGAAAAATTAGCTATTAAATATATGAAAGACGTTATTGCTGAACCATATAGAAAAAAATTATTATATAAATTTGATGAGATAAAAAAAAAAATAAAAAAAATTGGAGGAATAAATTTAGGAATTTCTGGGTCAGGTCCTACAATATTTTCTATTTGCACAAAAATAAAAATAGCTTATAAAATAAAAAAATATCTGAAAAAAAATTTTATTAAAAAAAATGGATTTGTAAAAATATGTAAAATTAATTCTAAAGGAGCCCAACAAATAGAGAAAAATAACTATGAAACTATATAATTTAAAAAAAACAAAAGAAATAGTAAATTTTTCTAAAGCGGTAAAATTAGGATTAGGATCTAATCAAGGTTTATTTTTTCCTAATACAATACCGAAAATATCTAAAAAAAAATTAAAAAAATTGTTAAAAATGAATTTTATTGATCGAAGTTATAAAATTTTATCTATGTTTATAAAGTCAGAAATTTCTAAAAAAAATCTTAAAAAAATTGTATCTACTTCTTTTTCTTTTACTAAGCCAAAATTAAAAAATATTGTTAAAAAAATATCATGTCTTGAATTATTTCATGGCCCTACTTTAGCATTTAAAGATTTTGGAGCTAGATTTATGGCTCAAACATTATTTTATTTAAACAAAAAAAATCATCCTATTACGATTTTAACAGCGACTTCTGGAGATACTGGAGCAGCTGTTGCACATGCTTTTTATAAAATGAAAAATATTAAAGTAGTAATTCTTTATCCAAAAGGAAAAATTAGTAAATTACAAGAACAATTATTTTGCACATTAGGTGAGAATATTCAAACTATTTCAGTTAATGGGACATTTGACGAATGCCAAAATTTAGTAAAAAAATCTTTTCAAAATTCAGAAATAAAGAAAAAAACTCACTTAAATTCAGCAAATTCTATTAATATTAGCAGATTAATGGCTCAAATCTGTTATTATTTTGAAGCATTTTCATTAGTTCCTAAAAAATATAGAAAAAAAATAATCATATCTGTTCCTTGCGGAAATTTTGGAAATTTAACAGCTGGTTTATTATCTAAATCAATGGGTCTACCAATAAAAAAATTTGTATTATCTACAAATTCAAACAATACAGTTCCTAGATTTTTACAAACCGGATATTGGAATCCTCATAAAACAATTTCTACTATTTCTAATGCAATGGACATTAGTGAACCTAACAATTGGATCAGAGTAAAAGAAATATTTTTAAAAAATAATTGGAATATAAAATCTTTAGGATATGGAAGTGTTTCTGAAAAAAATACTAAAAAAAATTTATTAGAATTATTCAAATTAAATTATATCTCTGAACCACATGCAGCAACTGCTTATAAAGTATTAAAAAAATATAAAAAAAAAGAATTTTTTGGAATATTTCTAGGAACAGCGCATTGTTCAAAATTTCAAAAAACAGTAGAAAAAGTATTAAATATATCAATTAAATTACCTAAGAGATTATCAAAATATTCTAAAAAAAAAATAATTTCTAAAAATATTGATCCAGACTTTAATGAATTAAAAAAAATTTTATTAATCTAAAAAAAAATAACTAAATTTATAAAAAAATTTAATTGATAAACATTATTTTTATATTAAAGTATAATACTTATCATAAGTAAGATGTTCTATAGAATAGAATTTTCTATAGTAGTCTTACTTATATATTTATACTTCTATATTTATATTTATAATAATTATTATAAAATTAATAAATAATCAAATAATTACACATTAAATAAAAAATGAATAATATCACCATCTTTAACTATATAATTTCTTCCTTCAAATCTTAATTTTCCAAAATTCTTAACATTTTTTTCGCCTTTATAAAATATAAAATCTTTATAATCTATTACTTTTGCTTTAATAAATCCAGAACTAAAATCACTATGAATTAACTTAGCAACATTTACACAAGATGAATTTTTTAAAAAAGCCCAAGAACGAATTTCATTTTTTCCTACTGTAAAAAAAGTATTTAAATTTAAAAGTTTATAAATAGAAGTAATTATTTTGTTTAAAGATTTATTATAAAAAAAATTTTTATTTTTTATAAATTTAGATGTTTTAAATTTGTTATTTTTTTTATGTAATAAAGAATTTAAATTAATTTTTTCTACTATTTTTTTTTGTCTACAAAATTTTAATATTAAATCATTAACATTATTTTTAGAAGATTCATTATAATTAATTAAATAAATTATTGGTTTTATAGTTAAAAATTTAAAATTTTTTAAAATTGCGTTTTCTTTTTCAGAAAAAAAATTACTTTTTAAAAAAATTCCTTTTTTTAAAAAACTATATGCTTTTTTTAAAACAATATTTTCTTTTTTAAAAAAATTTTTTTTTTTTTTTTTTATATTAGAAATGGTTTTTTCGCATAAGTTTAAGTCTGACAAAACTAATTCTAAATTAATAGTTTCTATATCATCTTCTGCATTTATTTTTCCATTTACATGTATAATTTTTGAATCATTAAAATTTCTTACGACATGAATAATTGCGTCTACTTCTCCTATTTGAGATAAAAATTTATTCCCTAATCCTTCACCTTTAGAGGCATTTTTAATTAATCCTGCTATATCTATAATTTTAATAAAATGAGGAATAATTTTTTTAGTATCTACAATATTATCAATTTCTAATAATCTTTTATCAAATATAGGAGCAATTCCAATGTTTGGTGAAATTGTACAAAATGGAAAATTTAAAGCTGGTACTTTTAAATTTGTAAAAGCATTAAAAAGAGTAGATTTTCCAACATTTGGAAGTCCAATAATACCACATTTTAAACTCATTATTTACCTATTTAAAACAAATTTTTAACTAAAATTATAATTTTAAATTTTTTAAAAAATTTTGAGTTTTTGTTAAATTTTTTGTTTTTAAAAAATATAAAATTGATTGTATTCCAATTATCACAGTTTTTAAAAAAATTTTTTTTTCATTATTTTTTAAAAAAGAAAGTACATAATTAGCAATTTTTATTTTACAACATTTGGGTCTTCCTATACCTAAAGACAATCTATAATAATTTTTCTTATTTTTAAAAAAATTAATAATACTCTTTAATCCATTATGACCATTATGGCCGCATCCAAATCGCAATTTTAAATTCATAACTGGTAAATCCAACTCATCATGAATGATTAAAACTTCATGTATCTTTATTTTATAAAAATTCATTGCTTTAATAATAGCTATTCCATTTAAATTCATATATAAATTTGGAATGAATAATATTATTTGTTTATTATAAATATTTAAAATAGAAATATAACCTTGAAGTTTATTATTTTTTTCAAGATTTAATGAATAATTTTTACAAATTTTATAAATCAAAAAAGCTCCAATATTATGACGAGTATATTGATATTTTTTTATTGGATTTCCTAATCCTATAATCATTTTTATTTTAGTTATGAAAGGATAATTAAAAATATTCAAAATAGTTCCTTGATGAAAATTAATTAATTATTTGTTCAAAAATTTTAAAGTTAATAACATTAAAAAAAAATCAAAAAATTTTATAAAAATTATAAAAATAAATAAATATATTTAGAATGCATTAATATTAAAATATTTTTATATTAAAATTTTAAATTTTGTTAATAAAATATTTATAATAAATTTTTTTAAAATCTTATAAATAATTAATTAAAAAAATATATATAAATAAAAATATAATATAATTAAATTAACAAAAAATTTTTAAAAACATTTATTTTTAAAAAATTTAAAATTATTATAATAATATTTTTTAAACAAACAAACTTTAATATAATTAAAAAATAATTTTATTAATATTATTAATATTCATAATTATTTATTAAATTTTTATTAAAAATTAAATTAATTATTATAATAAAAAAAAAAAAAATTAAAAAAATATTTTTTAAACTTTATGTCCATAATAATTATAAATTTTTATAATGTTAAATTATTCTTAAAAAGAATTAATTATGAAAAATATAATTATAAAATTTTTTTAAATATAATTTTTTATAACAATAAATAAATAAAAATAAAAAAAATTTGTTAAAATGTTAATCAATGAAACGTAAAATATATTAAAAATCTATTTTTATAAAATATAAATAAAAAATATTTAAAAATATAATTTATTCTTAAAATTATATTTGTTAAATTATATCATAATCAAAAAAAAATATAAAAATGCTCAAAAATGCGCTTAATAAATTATATTTTTTATAGTGGAATACTAATGTCTAAAATTCAAATCTCAAACTTGATAAAAAACAGATTTAGAAAATTTTATCCCGTTGTAGTTGATGTAGAAACTGCTGGATTTAATCCAATCACTGACGCTTTATTAGAAATTGCTGTAATTACTTTAAAAATGAATAAAAATGGATGGTTAAAAAAAGAAAAAAAATTACATTTTCATATAAAACCATTTCATGGATCTAAAATAAATAAAGAATCGATTTTATTTAATAAAATCGATCCTTTTAATCCTTTAAGAAAAGCTGTTAGTGAAAAAAAAGCTTTTAAAAAAATTTTTTCTTTAGTAAATTTAGGAATTAAAAATTCTGGATGTAATAAAGGAATAATAGTTGCACATAATGCAACTTTTGACCATAATTTTATTATGGCTGCATCTAATAGAATCCAAATTAAAAAAAATCCTTTTCATCCGTTTGCAACCTTTGATACTGCTACTTTAAGTGGTTTAGCTGTCGGTCAAACTGTGTTATCTAAAGCTTGTAGATCAATGGGTTTAATTTTTGATAATAATAAAGCTCACTCTGCTTTATATGATACTTATAAAACAGCGAATTTATTTTGTAAAATTATTAATTATTGGAAAAAATTAGGAGGATGGCCTAAAAAAAAAATAAATAAATTTAATAAAATTTAATATTTTAATTTAAGATATGACAAAAAAATAAATTATTATATATTGTCATATCTTTTAATTTTTTTTAAATTTCATAATTTTTAAATTATTTTAAAGTTGCTGATTTAAGAATTTTTTTTAATTTTCCATTTTTTAATAATTCTATAATTATATCACTACCTCCAATCAAGTTTTTATTTACCCATAATTGAGGAAAAGTAGGCCATTTTGAATATTTTGGTAATTCTTTTCTAATTTCAGGATTTATTAATACATCAACATAATCAAAATTATTTACACATAAAGATAATGCTTGTACTGCTCGAGCGGAAAAACCACATTGAGGATTTTCTGGAGATCCTTTCATATAAATTAAAATAGGAGAATTTAATATTTGTGATTTTATTTTCTTAATTATAGTCATAAAAAATTTTTAATCTCAAATGTTAAAAAATGTTAAAATTTATTTATTAAAAAATTTAAATTATATGTTAATTTATATATTTTAAAATTTTATAAAAATTTTAATTTATTAAAATTACTTAATTGTTTATATAATAAATATCTAAATTAATTATTTATTATTTATAAATTATTATAAATAAAAAATTATATTTTTACATTAAAAAATATAAATTTAAGATATAATATTTTTTTTATTATATAATATATATTAAGAGATAAAAAAATAAAAAATTTTAATTATTTAATAATTTATTTATTTATTATATTATTTTATAATAATTTATAGTAAAAATATATTATTAAATAAACATATAAAATTATTACTTAAATTATTATAAACATAATTTTTTAAAAATAAAAAATTTTAAAAATAATTTTTTATGGGGCTGATTATTGGATTTGACAAATTATTAATATTTTTATAAATTCATGTCGAGGAATTGGTTTGCCTCGTTAAAAAACCAAAACAAAATAATTGCAAAAAATAAAACACAAAGGTATGCTTTAGCAGCTTAAAAAACTTCTAAACCCATTTTTTCTAATTTTATTTATTTTCTTTTAAAAAATTAGATATTATTAGAATGGAAAAAAATAAAAAGAGATTGAAATAATAATTCTTTTATTATTATTTTTAATATAAAAAAAAGATATAGTTCTTATAATAGTCTTAAATTATAAGATACATGAATAAAATTTTAAGACTACACATGTAATTATTTATAAAAAATATTTATTTTGGACGCGGGTTCGAATCCCGCCAGCTCCAAAAAAATCTTAAAATTTATATAAAAAATAATAATATTTAATTTAAAATTTATTATTTTGTTTGAAAATATTTTTTAATTTTATTTCATATTAATTAAATTTTAACAGCTAAATATAATAAAAATTATTAAGAATAAAATTACATTTGATTTTAATATTAAAAAAATTTTCAATATTTAAAATATTATAAAATTACTTTAATTAATTAAAATTAATCATAATTATTTTTATAAAATAAATTAATATTCTTTAAAAAAACTAATTATAATGAATTAAAATTATGAAAAATAATAATTTAAAAAAAAAAATAAATAAAAAAAAAATCAATATATCTGAAAAAAATGTTTTAAAAAAAAAAAAAATTTTTAATCCAGAAAGATATAAAAAAAAAATAAAAAAAATAAAAGAAAAAATTAATACAATAAAAAAAAAAATTATAGAAATTCCTTTACGATCATTAGCAAAGATAGAAAATTTAAAAAAAACATCAAAATTATACACTTCTAATATTAAAAAAAAAAAATATAAAAATTTTTTAAAAAAAATTGTTACAATTATAAAAAAAATAAAAAAAATTAATAAATTAACAAAAACAAAAAAATATAAAAATAATACAATTTTAAAAGGAATAAATTTAATAAAAAAATCTTTTATAAAAAATCTTAAAAATAATAATATAAAAATTATTAATAAAAAAAATGTGTTTTATAATTCAAAAATTCATAAATTAAAAAATTTAAATGACATTTCATATTTATTAAAAAATAACAAAAAAAAAATTATTAAAATAGTGAAATATGGAATAATATGGAAAAATAAAGTTTTATTCAAAGCTAAAGTAAAAATAAAAAAAAATAAATAAAATATATTATTAAAAAAAAGTTTTTATAAAAAAATAAAACAAATATTAAATCAAAAATAAAAAAATTTTTAAATAAATAATATTTATTTATATAATATATTATTTTTAATCATTGTATTAATTGTTAATTAACATATAAGTTTTATTATAAAAATATATAAAAAAATTTTTTTATTATATATATAAAATATAAAAAATATTATAATTAAAAAAATAAATTATTTATCTTAATTTATTTTAAAGATTTAATTTTTATGTATTATATTTTAATATCTATAATATTCATTTAATAATATATTTTTAAAAATTAAAAAAATTTTTAAAAATATTTAAAATAAAAAAATAAATTGTAATTAAAATTATAAAAATTTTTTAATACATATTATAAATATAAATATTCTTATTTTATTAAAAATAAATATTATACGAGAAAAAAATGCATTTAATTACTAAATTAGCTCCAAATTTTATTGCTCCTGCAATAAATAAACAAGGTAAAATAGTTGAAAATTTTAATTTTAAAGAATATATATCAAAAAAGATAACAATTTTATTTTTTTGGCCTATGGACTTTACTTTTGTTTGCCCTTCTGAAATAATTGCGTTTAACAAATCATATAACGAATTTAAAAAAAGAAATGTAAAAATAGTTGGAGTTTCTATAGATTCTATATTTACACATCAAGCTTGGAGAAATACCTCTATTCAAAAAGGAGGGATCGGAAAAATAAAATATTTTATGGTGTCAGATATAAAAAGAGAAATTCAAAAATCTTATGGAATAGAACATCCAGAATTAGGAATTGCTTTAAGAGCTTCTTTTATTATAGATGAAAATAGAATAATTAGACATCAATCTATTAATGATTTGCCTTATGGAAGAAATATTAATGAAATTATTAGAATAATTGATGCAATCAAATTTCATAAAAAATATAAATATGTTTGTCCAGCAAATTGGGATGATAAAAAAGAAGGAATTATTCCAACAAAAAAAGGAATATCAAATTATTTATCTAAAAATTTAAAAAAAATATAAAAAATTATAGCTAATCATATTTTTTAAAAATTTGATTAGCTATATATTTTAATTGTTTAATCGTTTAATTATTATGTTATTAAATTATTTTAAATAAATTATATTAATATAAATTAAAAAAATTTTTTAAATATTATTTAAAACAATTTAAAATATAAGTTACTATTAAAAATTTTTTTAAAAAAAATTATTATCATCATCATTAAAATCAAAAGAATCATTATAATCTTCATCTGAATCTTCATAAAAATTATTTTCTTCATCTTGATATGTATCATCATTCATACTTTCATCAGACACATAAGATTCATTATTAAAATTTTGATAATTATCTATTTCATCTCCAGAAGAAGATTGACTATTTATATGAGTAGTGTCAAAACTATCATCAGAAATATCATTAGTATGATGATTATTGTTTTCATCAGAATTGTCTGCTTTTAAACTAGAAGTATTATACTTAATGTTGTTAGAAGCATTTGAATTAGATTTATTATCTGAATCTGAACTAGAAGTTTTAGAATTTAAAAATTCATTTTCTTCAGAATAATTATTCTTATTTTTAATATTTTGAAGATTATTTAAATCTTCTTCATCAGAATAATTAGAAAAATCAGACATTTTTGAATCATTTAAAGAATTATTATCACTATTCAAATTTTCTATATTTTCATCTTTAAAATTATTATTTATAATTTCTTCATCATTCAAGTTTGTTTCTAACAATTCATTTTTTGTCTTATCATAATTATTAAATAAGTTACTAATAGCATTTCCAACAACTACACCTCCAGCGACACCTACTGCTGTTTGTAATGCATTACCTAAAAAACTATTACTATTTCCAGAAAAATTTGATCCTACATTTCTATCATAATTGCCATGATTTAAAGGAATATCACTATTTCCTGAAATATTTCTTTGATTTTGATAATTTTGAGTAGATGATATATTATTTTTTTTTTTATTTTCTGAAAAATTTTTTTTTTTTTTAAAATTAGAAGAAATATATTTATCTAAAAACCCTGAAAAAAATCCTTTAGAACTTTGTTGATTGTTTTCATTGGTTTTTATTATTTTTTTTTCTAATATGTCTATATTATTATGAAGTTTTTTAATAGCTAACTCTTGTATTAAAACTGATTGAATTAAAAAATATGCTGCATATGGATTTTCAGAAATTTTTTTATTAATAAATTTATTAGCTTCTTTATCTATTTTTTTTAAAGAATTTTTATTATTGTTTATTTCTAAACGAGAAAACAAATTTTTTATTATTTCTTTTTCTTTTAAATTCATAAAATACCTTTTTTTTGAAATAATAATTAAAAATTTTATTTAATATATTCAATATATTTTAACATAACATATAAAAAATTAAAAATTTAAACTTTTATTATAAAAAATATTAATAAATTTATAAATTTACTATTTTATTAAAATATATATTTAAATAATAAAAATATTTTAAACTGCCTGTATAATAAAAATTATATTGTATTATATAATATAATTTTTATTAAAAAAAATAAAAAATATTAAAAAAATAAAATAAAAAAAAGAGAAAAATTTATGAAAAAACTTGAAAATAAAAAAATAATTCAAGTTAATATTGAAAAAGAACTAAAAAATTCATATTTAGACTATGCAATGTCTGTTATTATTGGAAGAGCTCTTCCTGATGTAAGAGATGGATTAAAACCTGTTCATAGAAGAATATTATTTGCTATGAATGTATTAAAAAATTTTAGTTATAAACCATATAAAAAATCAGCAAGAATTGTTGGAGACGTAATTGGTAAATATCATCCTCATGGAGATTCTTCTGTGTATGATGCTATTGTTAGAATGGCTCAATCTTTTTCATTAAGATATGTTTTAATTGATGGGCAAGGAAATTTTGGATCTATAGATGGAGATTCTCCTGCTGCTATGCGATATACTGAAATTAGAATGTCTAAAATAGCCTCTTATTTTTTGCAAGATTTAGATAAAAATACTGTTAAATTTGTAAAAAATTATGATGAATCTGAAAAAATACCTACAATACTTCCAACATTAATTCCTAATTTACTAATTAATGGCTCATCAGGAATAGCTGTAGGAATGGCTACTAATATTCCACCTCATAATTTAAACGAAGTAATTAATGGATGTTTAGCTACTATTAAAAATTCAAAAATTACTAATTCAGAATTAATGAAATATATAAAAGGCCCAGATTTTCCAACTAAAGGAATTATTAATGGAAAAATAGGAATAAAAAAAGCTTATAAAACTGGAAAAGGTCAAATTTATATTAGAGCAAAATCTATTATTAAAAAAAATGAAAATAAAAAAAAATATATTATAATTAAAGAACTTCCATATCAAGTAAACAAAGCAAAATTAATCTCAAAAATTGCATATTTAATAAAAGAAAAAAAAATTGAAGGAATACAAACTTTAAGAGATGAAAGTGATAAAGATGGAACAAGAATATATATAGAAATAAAAAAAAATAATATTCCAGAAATTGTATTAAATAAATTATATTCTTTAACATCATTAGAAGTATCTTTTGGAATTAACATGGTAGCTTTACACAAAGGAAAACCAAAATTATTAACATTAAAAAAAATTATTACTGCATTTTTAAATCATAGAAAAAAAATTATTATAAAAAGAAGCATATTTAAAATAAAAAAATACCAAAAACAATCTTTCTTATTAGAAGCGTTATCAATCGCATTTAAAAATATTGATACTATTATTAAATATATAAAATCTTCTTCAAATATAAAAAAAGCAAAATATAAAATATTAAAAAAAAAATGGAAAATACAAAAAAATAATAAAAAATTAAAATTAGAAAAAAATATAAAATTTTTAAAAAATAAAAAATATATTTTTTCTGAAAATCAAGTAAAAAAAATTTTGAATATGAAACTAAATAAATTAACTAATTTAGAATATAAAACTTTATTGTTAAAATATCAAAAATTATCAAAAAAAATTTTTTATTTAAAAAATGTTTTAAAAAAAAAAAAAAAAATGAAACAAGTAATTATAAAAGAATTAAAAATTTTAAAAAAGAAATTTAAAGATAAAAGAAAAACTAAAATTACTAATAAAATTTCAAATATTAAAATTCAAGATATGATAATTTCAGAAAATGTAGTAGTCACACTTTCATATTCTGGATATATAAAATATCAACCAATTACTGAATATGAAGCTCAAAAAAGAGGAGGAAAAGGTAAATATGCAACTAAAATAAAATCTAAAGATTACATAAAAAATCTTTTAATTGCAAATACTCATGATATTATTTTATGTTTTTCTAGTCAAGGAATAGTATATTGGATGAAAGTCTATCAACTTCCAAAAGCTAGTCGCCAATCTAGAGGAAAACCTATTATTAATTTAATTCCTTTAAAAAAAAAAGAAAGAATCACTACTATTCTATCTTTTAAAGAATATGTAAAAAAAAGAAATATTTTAATGGCTACATCTCAAGGAATGATAAAAAAAACTTCTTTAAAAAAATTTAAAAATCCTAGATCTTCAGGAATTATTGCAATTAATTTAAAAAAAAATGATCAACTAATTGATGTAGCAATAACAAAAAAAAATAGTAATATTATGTTATTTTCAAAATTAGGAAAAGTAGTAAGATTTTTAGAAAAAAAAGTTAGACTAGTAGGAAGATCTGCATATGGAGTAAAAGGAATTAAATTAAATAATAAAGATTCTGTTGTATCATTAATTATACCAAATAAAAAAGATGAAATTTTAATTATTACAGAAAATGGATATGGTAAAAGAACAAAAATTTCAGAATTTCCAATTAAATCTAGATCTAACAAAGGAATAATTTCTATCAAAATTACGAAAAAAAATAAAAATGTAGTTAAATCTATTCAAGTAAATAAAAAAAATCAAATTATGATAATTACAAATCATGGAAAATTAGTAAGAATTAGAGTTTCTGAAATTAGAAAACTTACTAGAAATACTCAAGGAGTAATTTTAATTAGAATAGTTAAAAAAGAAAAAGTTGTAGGATTACAAAAAATTAAAAATATTTAACTTTATACTTATATAAATTAATAAAAAATATTTTATTTTTATATAATTATTTATATAAATATAAAACTTAAATAATTTTAAAAAAATTATATATATTTTAAAATTTTTTAAAAAAATTATAAAAAATTATTTTAAAAATAAACAATCAAAAAAAATTATACTAATAAAAAGTTTTTAATAAAAATATAAAAAATTTAAAAAATTAAAAAATTTATAAAACATTTTTTATAAAAAATTTTTTGTACATTAAATATATTTACTTTTAAAAAATTTTAAAAATATATATTTTATTTTTTAAAATTATTTTAATATATTATATTTTAAAATTTTAAAAAATATAAAATATAACAATAAAAATTTTTATCAAAAAAAATTAAATCTTATAAGATTGAATAGCAGTAATTGCAATAGTATATAAAATATCTTCTATATTAGCTCCTCTAGATAAATCATTTATAGGTTTTTTTAAGCCTTGAAAAATAGGACCAATAGAATTTGTATTTCCACAATTTTGAACAGCTTTATAAGTAATATTTCCACTATTTAAATCTGGAAATATAAATACATTAGCATTACCTTTTAAAATAGATTTTTTATATTTTAAATTTGAAATAGTTATATCAGAAGCTGCATCATATTGAATAGGTCCATCTATAATAATATCTGGTCTTTTTTTTTTTACTAATTTTATAGCCTCATAAACTTTATCTACCATTATACCATTAGCAGAATTTTGAGTCGCATAAGATAACATTGCTAATCGTGGAAAAATTCCAAAATTTTTTACAGAATCTGAAGATTGAATTGCAATTTCACTTAATTGCTCAGAAGTTGGATTAGGATTAATTGCACAATCTGCATATATTAAAACTTTTTCAGAAAATAACATAAAAAATATTGAAGAAATTAAATTAATTCCTTCTTTTTTACCTATACATCGTAAAGAAGCTCTAATAATATGAGAAGTATTATGAATAGATCCAGCTACTAAACCATCTACTAAATTTAAAGAAACCATTAAACATCCCACAAAAATATTACAATTTAAAAAAAATTTTTTTTCTTGGATATTTAAACTATTAAAAATTTTGTAATATTTAGTCAAAACTTTTTTTTTTATTTCTTTAAAAGAACATATTTTTAAACTTTTAGGTAAAATTAATTTTAAAGAAGATGCAATTTTATAAATATTTTTTTTATTGCCAATTAAAATACAATCTGCAATATTTAATTGATGAGATAAAAAAGCAGCTTTTATTATTCTAGGTTCTTCCCCTTCAGGCAAAATAATTTTTTTTTTTTGTTCAGATGCTTTTTTTTTTAAAAAAAACTTAAAATTTAATTTATTAAAATAAAATTTTTCATTAGAAAATGATTTTAAAAAAATTAATAATTTTTTTTTTAAATTTATATTAAACAATTTTAAATATTTTTTAATATTTATATAATTTATGAAAAATTTTTTTTTTTTAAATTTTAATAATTTTTCTAATAAACAAATATTATTTTTTTTAATAAAAAAAAATAATAAATTATTTTTTAAACAATAAAAATATAACTTACTAGTTATAAAAAACTTTTTTAAGTTATCAGATAATAATAAAAAAAATTTTAAATTTTTTTTTTTTATGCAAGAAAAAAAATTATTTAAATATAAAACATTTGAAGAACTAAATACAATTAATGATTTATTATTAAATATTATTTTTTTAGTTTTTAAGTATTTGTTAAAAATAAAAATTTTATTTATTTTATAATCATTAAAAAATTCTGTTTTATAAATTTCTGCGTAAAAATTTACATTTAAACTTTTTAATAATAATTTTAAAGAATAATAAAAATATTTTTTTTTAAAAATTATTAAATCTATAAAACAAAAATTTTTTTTTTTTTTTAAAAAATATGATTTTATTCTATTTATCAGCTTTGTTTTAAAAGAAAAATTTTTATTTTTATTTTTTTTTTTTTTTATTTGATTAATACAATTAAAATTATAAAAATTTTCTTGTATTAATAAACCCATATTTGTAAAATTATTTTTTTTTAAAAAAAAATTATTAATTAAATACAATTGAAAAGTAATTTTTTTTTGATATTCTATATTTTTAATCGATATTAAAAAAATAATTTTTGCATTTATGGACATAGCAATTTTATAATTTAATTTATTAATTAAATAAGAATATTTTTCAATATAAGGAAAACCTTGTATTAAAGTAATTCTAGACGAACACTTAAAACTATCACACTTATACATTAAATTTTCTAAATATAATTTAAAAAATTTTTCTTCTAAAAAAGACCTGATTGTTTTTATAGACTTTAATGAAATTACTTTTACATTTTTAAAATTTTTTTTTATTTCTTTAAATATATCAAAATTTTTTAATATATTTTTTTTGTTAATACATAAATTTATAAAATTTAATTTAATTTTTTTTTTTTTATATAAATTTATAAAGTTTAAACTTATCAAATCAGAATTTAAATTTTCTGAAAGAGGAATTGTCATAATAATTTTTGAAATAAATCACCTTCCTTAAAATTTTATATTAAAAGAAAACTTAAAAATTAAATATTATAAAATTAAATATTAAGTAATTTAATAGTTTCTTTAGCAATAAATAATTCTTCATTTGTTGGTATAACTAAAATAGGTTTACTCATAGATGTATGTAAAAAATAATTTTTTTTAATAAAATTAGATTTATTTAAAGATTTTTCTAAATAAAATCCAATTAATCCTAATTTTTTTATTACTAATTTTCTTATTAAAGAAGAATTTTCTCCTATCCCCCCAGTAAAAACAATAGCATCTAATCTATTTTCCATTAAACTAGTATATGAACTAATATATTTAGCTAATCTATGAACAAAAATATCTATAGCTAACTTTGAATATTTATTAGTAAGATAACTCTTCTCTAATTCTCTACAATCACTATACTTTTTACTTATACCTAAAAAACCAGATTTTTTCATTAAAATTTTTTTTATATTTTTAATTTTAAGACCTAAATTAGAATATAAAAAAAATATAATTGAAGGATCTAAATCTCCGCTTCTTGTTCCCATAACTAAACCTTCTAAAGGAGTTAAACCCATAGAAGTATCAATAGATTTTCCATTTTTTATTGCTGTTACTGAAGATCCATTTCCTAAATGACAGCTAATAATATTTAATTTTTTAATAGATTTTTTAAGAATTTTAGCACTTTTTAAAGCAACATAATTATGACTAATTCCATGAGCTCCATACCGTCTAATATTATATTTTTTATAAAAAGTATAAGGAATTGCATACAAATATGCTATTTTAGGAATAGAATTATGAAAAGAAGTATCAAAAACAACTACATTTTTTTGAGATAAATGTGGAAAAAATTTTATAATTACTTTAATTCCAATAATATTTAATGGGTTATGTAAAGGAGCAAAAATTGAAGATTTTTTAATTAAAGAAATAATTTTATCATTAACAATCATAGAGTTTCTTAATTTATATCCTCCGTGAACTACTCTATGACCCACTCCAACAATATTCATTAAAATTTTTTTATATTTTAATTTAATTCTCGTTAATATAAAAATTAATGCTTCTGAATGATTTATAGAAGTTAAAAAAACTTTTTTATATTTTAATTCATTATTAAATGTCCATTTTATTTCTGAATTTTCTAAAAATAAACGTTCTGCTACAATTGAAATTAAAACTTTTTTGTTAGCAATATTAATAATAGAGCATTTTAAAGAAGAACTTCCACAATTTAAAACTAAAACAAATTTTTTTAACATATGTCCACACTTGTAATAATTAAAATTTATTGATTTCTAAAAAAAATATAAAAAATATTATAAATAATTTTTATATCTATAAAATATTAAAAATTTTTTTGTCCTACAGTTAATCGAAAATTGTTTCCATAATCTTTATAAGTTTTTACATGTATATAATTATTTAAAATAAAAATTTTTTGAACAGAAAACTTTTGCATCCATCCATGTTCAATAAATAACCAACCATTTTTATTTAAATAAAATTTAGAAAAAAAAATTATTTTTTTTATAAAAAATAAACCATTATCTGAAGATAAAAAAGCTAATTTAGGTTCAAAAATCAATTCTTTTTTAATTTTAGAAAATTCATTATAACTAATATAAGGAGGATTACTTACAATAATATCAAAATTTTTAAATTTTATTTTTTCAAACCAATTACTCACTAAAAAATTAACATTTTTTACTTTTAATTTATGAGAATTTATTTTAGATATTTTAATAGCTTCTTTTGAAATGTCAACCCCTAAAACTTTACAAGAATAAAAATTCTTTGCTATAGATATTGCTATCGACCCACAACCGGTACCTAGATCTAAGATATTCTTTAAATTATATTTTTTAATTTTTTGTAAAGATTTCTCTACTAAAATTTCTGTATCTGGGCGAGGTATCATAGTCTTTTTGTTAACTTTAAAATTTAATGAAAAAAATTCTTTTTCTCCAATAATATAAGCAGAAGGTTCTTTTAACAAACGACGATATACCATTTTTTTTAATAAATCTTGTTGCCTCTGACTTAATTTATAATCATCAAATCCTATTAACCAAGATTTTGATTTGTTAAGAATTTTGCATAATAAAATTTCTGCTTCTAAAATTGGATTACTAAAATTTTTAAATTTGTTAATAAGATCATTCATACAATTTTTAATATTCATAATAAAATCACTATTTGTAAATAAAAATTATTTAAAAATTTTAGATTGATATTTTAATAATGCTGGCTCAATTAATAAATCTAATCGTCCATTTAAAATTTCATTTAATCTCCTAATAGTTAAGTGAATTCTATGATCTGTTACTCTATTTTGAGGAAAATTATAAGTTCGATTTTTATCAGAACGATTACCACTCCCTAACAAATCTTTTTTTAATTTAGAAGATTCTTTTTCTTTTTTTTTTTTTATTTCTTGATTAATTCTCATAGATAGAACTGATAATGCTTTTGCTTTATTTTTATGCTGAGATCTTTCATCTTGGCATTCTACTACAATTCCTGTTGGAATATGCGTAATTCTAATTGCAGAATCAGTAGTATTTACATGTTGACCTCCAGCTCCTGAAGATCTAAAAGTATCAATTTTTAAATCTTTTACATTCACTTCTAATTTTTTATCTGAAGGTAAACTTGGTATTACAGCTATTATGCACGTAGATGTATGTATTCTTCCTTGAGATTCTGTTTTAGGAACTCTTTGAACTCTATGACAACCAGACTCAAATTTTAATTTTCCAAAAGAACCTTTTCCTATTATTTTTAATAATATTTCTTTAAATCCTCCATATTCACTAGATTGAGACATAACTATTTTTGTTTTCCATAAATTTATTTCAGAATATCGAACGTACATTTTATATAAATCTCCAGCAAAAATAGCAGCTTCATTACCTCCACTAGCAGATTTAATTTCAACAAAACAATTTAAAATATCCTGATCATCTTTTGGAATAAGCAAATTTTTAATATTTAATTCTAATTTATTTTTTTTTTCTTTATATAAACCTAATTCTTGCTTCAAAAATTCTTTCATTTCTTCATCTTTTTCAAGATCTTTAACATCTAATATGTCTTGTTCATTCTTTTTCCATAAAACAAAAAAATTTACTATTTCTGAAATTTTTAAATATTCTTTAGAAAAATTTATAAATTTTTTTTTATTTTTTATAATTTTTCTTTGGGATAATAAATTCTCTAATTCTTTATATCTATTCTCTAAAATATCTAATTTATTAATAATAAATTTATTCATTAAAATTTAAATCTCTCCAAAAAATTAATTTAAAAAAACAATAATATAATATTGTAATTGATATAAAAATATTTTTATTAAATAAATTATAATAAAATTAAAAAATTTTTTAAATATAGAAAATAAATTATATAAAAAATAAAAATATTGAAATAAAATTAATTAATTTACTAAAAAAATATTTATCTAATCTATCTAATATAAAAATATTATTTTATAATTAAAAAAATTTAATATAAAAAATTATTTTAAATTAAAAATAATAAAAATTCTAACAAAAAATAGTTTTATAATAAAAAAGGTAATAAATAATGTCTATTATGAAAATATTTTCTGGAAATTCTGTAAAAAAATTATCTAAAAAAATTACTAAAATATTAAAATGTAAACTAGGATTAGCTAAAATTAATAAGTTTAGTGATGGAGAAATCAACATTCAAATCAAAGAAAATGTAAGAGGTGGAGACATATTTATAATTCAATCAATTTGTTTTCCATGTAACGATCATTTAATGGAATTAATAGTAATGATTGATGCATTAAGGAGAGCTTCTGCTGGAAGAATTACAGCAATAATTCCATATTTTGGCTATGCAAGACAAGATAAAAGAGTACGATCAGCTAGAATTCCAATTACAGCAAAAATAATAGCAGATTTTCTTTCAAATACAGGAGTAGATAGAGTATTGACAATAGATTTACATTCTGAACAAATACAAGGATTTTTTGATATCCCCGTAGATAATATTTTTGGAAGTTTAGTATTATTAGAAAATATTTTAAAAAAAAAAATTAAAAATCCAATTATTGTGTCTCCAGATATTGGAGGTGTTATACGCGCTAGAGCAATAGCAAAATTGTTAAATGATTCAGAAATAGCAATTATTGATAAAAGAAGACCTTCATATAACATCTCAAAGGTAATGAACGTTATTGGTAATGTTAATAAAAGAAATTGTATTTTAATTGATGATATGATTGATACTGGAGGAACTATATGTAATGCAGCTAAAGCATTAAAAAAAATGGGTTCAAAAAAAATTTATGCATACGCAACACATCCAGTTTTTTCAGGTAATGCATTTATAAACATAGCAAAATCTTGTTTAAATAAAGTAATAGTTTGTGATACCATTCCATTATCAAAAAATATGAAATTATTACCTCAAGTTAAGGTCTTAAGTATCGCTAAAATGCTTTCTGAAATTATTAGACGCTTAGGAAATGAAAAATCTATATCAGAAATGTTTAAAAATTGATTATTATGAATCGTCATCATTATAAATAAATTTTCATTTATTGATATTTATTTTAATATAAATAAATATTTATAAAAAATTTATAAATATTTATTTATAATTTAAATTAAAATTTAAAATTTTTAAAAATTATATTAAAAAAATAAAAATAAAAAGACAAAATATAAAAAATTATTTTTTTAATTTTACATTATTTTTATTTATACCATCCAGATAAAACATTCCGACTGCTGAAAAAACAAAAGTAATATGCATAATTATAGACCACATAATTTTATCATTTAAAATTTTATCAGATTCCATAAATAATCTTAAAAGATGAACAGAGGAAATAGATACTATAGATGAAGATACTTTGTTTTTCATAGAATTTATACCCATAGTTCCCATCCAACTCAAACTATCTTTATTATTTTTAGACGTCATAGTAGAAATAAAATTTTCATATCCTGAAAACATTACCATAACTAATAATCCTCCAACTAAAGCAATATCTATCCATGACAAAACTATAAGAACCAAATCAGATTCTGAAATATAAAATATTTCTGGAATTATAAGAATAGTTTGTTGAAAAAATTTTATTGTTAATAACATAAACCCAAATGACAAACCAAAATATACTGGCAACATTAACCATCTAGATGCATAAATAATTTTATCCACTTTCAACCTTTATGTAATTAAAAATCTTTTAAATTTTATTTTTTACATATATTGAAATATTTATGTTAATTTTAAAAAATAACAATAAATTTTTAGAAATTAATATTTAATAGTTTAAAATTTACGACATAACATTTAATAAAAAATCAATCAATTGAATGTAATAACTTTTATATAAAATTTCATAATTTTTTAAAAATAACCATGCATCAATATAATAATTAAAAAAATGAACAATAAAAGAAACAAACAATAAACCTCTAAAACAACCTATACCAAAACTTAAAATTATATCAATAATTTTAGGAATTTTTAAACCAACATCAAAAAAATATAAAAAAATTTTTACAAAAAATTCAGCAAAAATAGATAAATATATAATTAAAAAAGCAATTGCTACATTTTTTACATGATCGTTAAGAAAATAAAAAATATTCTCTTTAATATATAAATTAAAATGCATACATAAAAAAAGACTTAAAAAAAAAGATAATAAAAGAACAACTTCTTTTATAAATTTTCTACGAGCACTAAATACACCACATAAAAAAATTATTACTAAAAAATTACAATCTATTGCAGAGTTATACATCAGAAATTCCAAAATATAAAATATTTATTAAAATTTAATTTTAAAAAATATTTATCATCAAAATAAAAATTTTAAAAAACACAAAAATATTACATAATATTAATAAAAAAAAATTTTTAAAAATATTGATTTTTAAAACTAAAAAAAATTAAATTAAATATTGAGGAAAAATACCTAAAAATATAAGAAATATTGAAAATATTAAAACAAAAAATTTAAAAAAAAATAATTTTTTATTTATATTAAATAAAAATTTTTCTTTAGACTCAAAAAAATTATTTTTAAAAATTGTTAATATTAAATTTAAATAAATATAAATATTAATAATACTACTTATACACATGCATAAACTTACTGTAAAAAATTGTTTTTTTATACTAATTAAAAAAAAATAAAATTTACTAATAAAACCAAGAGTAAAAGGAATACCAGAATTTGATAAAAAAGCAATAATTATAGATGTAGATAAAATTGGTTGTTTCCAAAATAAACCTTTATAAAACAAAATTTTATTTGATAAAACATTATTTCTAGAAGAATATATATATTCTAATATTGAAAAAGATGAAAATAAAATAATACTACTTACAAAAGACTCAAGAAAATAAAGTTTAATAGCAATAGTAGATATACTATCAGTCGGAGAAAATAAAATTAATACCGTACTTAAATAACCTAAACTAGAAATAGATAAATAAGCTAATAATTTTTTTATATTATTTTGAAAAATAGCTAAATAACTTCCATAAATAATAGAAAAAATAGATAAAAATTCTAAAATATTCTGTATTAAAAAAGCATCTTTCTTTACAATAAAAGATAATAACTTTAATAAAATTAAAAAATATACTATTTTAACAGCATTATTATAATATATTAACAAATTAAAAGAACTTTTTTTATACAATTCTAATAGCCAAAAATGAAATGGAAAAATAGAAATTTTTAAAAATAATGCAAAAATAATTGATATTATTCCTAAAAATTTTATAAAAAAATATGAATTTTTCAAACTACATAAAAAAGTTTCAAAATTAAACGTTAATGTTCCAAAACAAAAGTAAAAAATACAAATCCCTAATAATAAAAAAATAGCAGAAAGACTAGATATTATAAAATATTTTAAAGAAAATTTTAAAATATCTGTATTTGTTCTAGAAAAAAAACTAATTAACCCTAAAAAAGATATTGAAAATAATTCTATTCCTATAAACATAGATATAAAATTATTAGAAATAACAGAAATATAACCACCAATAATAGAAAAAATTACTAATAGATAAAATTCTTCTTTACAAATAAATTTTTTTTTATTCCAAAAATATGAAATTAAAATAGTAAAAAATGCACTTAAAAAAAATAAATTAATTAAAAAAAAATTACAATTTCTCAAACTTAATAAATTAATAAATTTTAAATGAGTATATTTTAATAAATTAAAAAATATCATTGAAAAAAATATACCTAAACAATTTACTATAAAAGACTTAAAAATATTTCGTTTATCAAAAATAAACAAAAAATTAAATAATATTAAAAAAATTAAGTTTATTATAGGAGAAAAAAAAATTAAATTTTGCAAAAAAATTATCATAAAATACCTTATAAAATAAAAATCTTTAAAATTTATATTATATTAAAAATATTAAATAAAAAAATTTTTGGAAATAATCCTAAAATTATTAGTAATATAGAAAAAAATAAAAGCATAAAAAAATCTTTTTTATAAATATTAATTTTTTTAAAAAATATATTTTTTTTTCCGTAACATATATTATGAAAAACTCTTAAATAATAAAAAAAAGAAAACAGTAAATTGCATAATACTAGAATTAATATTTTCCAAGAATTATTATAAATTCCTAATAAAATTAAAAATTCTCCTAAAAAATTACCTGTACTTGGTAAACCAACGTTAGATATAGTAAAAAAAATAAAAAATTCTGGAAGATACTTTATTTTTTTCCATAAACCACTAATATTTAAAAAATTAAATTTTTTAAATTTATTAAAAATTTTTCCTAATATTATAAACAAAGCAGAAAAAGTAATACTAGAAGCAAAAATTTGTAATAATACTCCTTGATAAGATAAAAAATTTCCAATATAAAGTGATAAAAACATTAAACTCATATGAGAAATTGATCCATATGCTAATATTTTTTTTGCATTATTTGATTTCATAGCTAAAAAAGAACTATAAAACATACTAAAAATACTTATAATAATAAAAATAATAGAAAATTTTTGCAATAATTCTGGAAAAAATACTATATTAAATCTAAAAATTCCATAAAATGAAGTTTTAATTAAAGTTCCTAAAATGTCTAAAGATCCTGAAACAGGAGAAATTTTATAAAAATCTATTAACCAAGAATGAAATGGTACTATCGGAATTTTAATTAAAAATGAAAAAATAAATCCAAACATTAAAAAATAAAAATTAAAATTATTAAAATTATTATAATTAAAATTCTTTAAAACATTATAATCAAATGTCCATAAATGTTTATAAATAAAATAATTAATAGATAAACCAAGAATAGAAATTAATAAAAAAAATCCAGAAATTTGAGAATATATTAAAAATTTGTTTGCATAAAATATTCTATTTTTCTTAGAATACTTATTATTTCCATAAAAAATTAATAAAAAATATGTTAAAAAAATTGTTAATTCCCAAAATAAAAAAAATAAAAATAAATCTACAGATAAAAAAACACCAATTAATGATCCAATTAGACTCATTAATCCGCAATAAAATATTCCTATATTTTTTTCTAAATTATTCCATGTTAATAAAACAGAACATAAACCTAATATTAAAGTAAAAAAAATCATTAAAAATGAAAAATTATCTAAAGCTAAATGAAAACTTATTCCTAAACTTTGAATCCATGGAGTAAAATATTCTAAATTCCAGTAAATTTTTGGAAAAATCAATAAATTGATACTAAAAAAATATTTATAATATATAAATAATAATGTTAAAAAATTTACAAATAATGTCAAAATAGCACATAGACGAGGTTTATTATATCCAAATTTTTGAGAAAAAAAAGATAAAAACGAACCTAAAAATGGTATTATTAAAAAAAAATAAAGCAACATATTATAAAAATCCTATTTTATTTTTTAAAAAAATATTTTAAAAAATTATGAAAAATATATTTTAATATTTATTTAAAATAAATTAAAAAATTTAAAATTTTATAAAAATAAATTCTATTAATATAATGAAAACAAAGATTGAAAAAATTAATAATATATACCAATTTAAAAAATTTATTTCAATTTTTAAAAAAAATTTATGTATAAAATTAAATATAAAAGAAAATAAAAATAATATTTTTTTTAAAAAAAAATATATTAAAAAATTTAAAATATTTAAAGAAAAATTAAAAAAACAAATTATAGATTTAATAATAAATTTAAATAACTTTCTTATTTTTATATAACTAAAATATAAATATTTACAATAAAAAATATTTTTTAAAAAAATATTTTTTTTGAAATATATAAAATAAGATAAAAAAATACCAGATATAGAAATTAAAGATAAAAAAATTTCTAAAAAATTTTTTTTTGAATTAGAAAACTCAATAATAGATTCTTTTGAATCCAATATAGGATAAATAAAAAATAAACCTAAAACTGTAGATAAAATAGATAATACAAGTAAGGAAAAATTATGAAAAACATTTATTTCGTAAAAATGCTTTATTTTTATAAATTTTATATATTTTAAATTATTAAATAATAATAGAAATATCATTCTAAAAAAATAAATAGAAGTAAAAAAAGACCCTAAAACACTAATACTAAAATATAAGTATTCTTTATTTAAAAAAATATTCCATAAAATAGCTCCTTTTGTATAAAAACTAGAACTAAATAATGGAAATGAAATTAATGAAAGACCTCCAATTAGAAATACTAAAAAAATAAAAATAATATTTTTTATTTTTTTAAACTGCATTTTAAAAATATTTTTCTGATAATTGCTTAAAATTATTAAAGATCCACTAGATAAAAATAATAAAGATTTAAAAAAAGAATGCATTGATAAATGAAAAATTACAATATTCCAAAGTTTAAAACCCATAGCTAAAAACATATACCCTAACTGACTAATAGTAGAATATGCTAATATTTTTTTTATATTTTTTTCAAAAATTGCTAAGAAACTAGAAAATATTAATGTTAATACACCGATAAAAGATAAAAAATAAAATATTTCAGGAAAAAAAGAAATTAAATCTCGAAGTCGTGTAATTAAATAAACACCAGCAGTAATCATTGTAGCTGCATGTATTAAAGCAGAAACTGGAGAAGGACCAGCCATAGCTAATAATAACCAGTTATGAAAAGGAAATTGTGCAGATTTTGCACACGCCCCAATAGATATTAAATATAATGCAACTTTAAATAAAAAAATATTTTCTACAATTTTATTATTTTGAACTAATTCAATTAAATTTTTCAAATTTAATGTGTTAAAAACATAATAAATTATAAAAATACCAAATAATAAAAAAAAATCTCCTATTTTTGTAATAAAAAAAGCTTTAACGGCAGAATTTATATTTTTGTTGTTATAATAATAGAATCCAATAAGTAAATAAGAACAAAAACCTACTAATTCCCAACCACAATAAATCATAAAAAAATTGTTTGATAATACTAAAAAACACATACTCGAAATAAATAAATTTACATAAATAAAAAATCTTAAATAACATTTTTTTTCATTCTTAAAATACCATATTGAAAAAATACTTATTAAAAAACCGACTCCATTAATTATTTCTAACATAGTTAAAGATAATTGATCAATAAGAAAACTAAGATTTATATTTATATTCTGAATTTTAATTATTTTAAAATAAATGATCTCATAAAATAATTGTTTTTGACTTAAAAAATAAAATTGAGATTTTAAAGTAATTAAAAAAGAAATAAAAATTGATACTACACCAAAAAAACATATATAATTGCTTTTAAATTTTTTACTAAAAAAAAGTAATATAAAAAAACTTAAAAAAGGAATTAAAATAGTCAAATAAATAAAATTCATTTCTATATCTCACTTAAAATTCAATATTTAAAGTATTTTTTTTTTTAAATAAATTAACTAAAAATATTAATCCTATTCCTGCTTCAGCTGCAGCTATAGTTATTAAAAATATATACATAATTTGACCATCTATATTTTTATAATAATTTGAAATTATAACTATAGCCATAGCTAAAGAATTTATCATTATTTCTAAACCTATTAAAATAAATAAAAAATTTCTATTAAATAATAAACATGATATTCCTAAAAAAAATAATATCATCGAAAAAATTAAACCATGAAAAAATAAAATCATAAAAATTCCTTTACAAACAAATAATTAAAAAATAATTAAAATTTTTTTTTAACTCCTAAATTACATACAATAATTAAAGAAGATAATAATATTATAGAAACAAATTCTACTAAAATTGCATATTTATCAAATAAATGAATTCCAATTTGTTTAATAGTAAAAACATTTTTGTCAATAATTTCAGTCTGATTTAAAAAAAATATGCTTATTATTAAAAATAAAAATAAAATTAAAGTTAAAAAAATTTTAAAAATAAATTCAATAAAAAAATACTCTTTATAAAATTTATCTTTTTTAGAGAAATTTAAAGTCATTAATACAAAAACAAATAGAGCCATAATTGCTCCAGAATAAATTATTACTTCTAAAACTCCAATAAAAACATTTCCTAAAGAAAAATACACAGCTGAAACTGAAAAAAAAGACATTATTAAATAAAATAAAGCATATACTAAATTTTTTTGAAAAATTGTTAAAATAGTAAAAAAAATTGAAAAAAAACCAGCAAAATAAAATATATAATTCATTTAATATCCTAAATTTTTAAAGAAATAAATTTTTTGGATCAACAGGTTTTTTTTCTATTTTTAAATCTCCTGGGTTTTTATTTTTTATAGATATACCAGTAAATTTATAAAAATTATAATCAGTATATTTTCCAGGTCCCGAAATTAATAAATATTTTTTTTTATAAACTAAATTTTTTCTATTATATTCAGACATTTCTACATCAGGTATTAATTGAATAGCAGAAGTTGGACAAGCTTCTTCACATAATCCACAAAAAATACATCGTGAAAAATTAATTTTAAAAGTTTTTGGGTACCATCTTTTAGTTTTTTTACAAGATGATCTTTCCAAAGCAATACAACTAACAGGACAAACTGAAGAACATAAACTACAAGCTACACATCTTTCTGTTTTATCTTCATTTCTTGTTAATACGATTCTTCCTCTGTATCTTTTTGATAAAGAAATTTTTTCTTCAGGATACATTCTAGTTTCTCTAGAAGAAAAAACATTTTTAAACATTAAAAATAAACTTCTAGCATTAGTAAAAATATATAAAAAAACTTTATGTAAAAACATTTTATATCCTTGTACAATTCTCATAAATATTATAATTTATTTTTTAAAATTATAAAAAATGATGTAACTAATAAATTTATTAAAGATAAAGGAAAACAAAAAAACCAACCAAAAAACATTACTTGATCATATCTAGGTCTTGGTAAAGAAGCTCGAATTAAAATAAATAAAAAAATTAAAAACATAGTTTTTAAAAAAAACCATAATAACGGAGATAAAATAGGACCTTGCCATCCACCAAAAAATAAAATTGTCATTAATGATGAAAGAACTATAATAGAAATATATTCACCAATAAAAAACATACCAAACTTCATTCCAGAATATTCAATATGATATCCATCAGCTAATTCCTGTTCAGATTCTGGTTGATCAAATGGATGTCTATGGCATATTGCTAATGCAGATATAAAAAACAAAAAAAAACTGAAAAATTGAGGAACAATATTCCACACATTTGTTTGATAATGAACTATTTCTAATAAATTAAAAGAACCAGACTGAGCAATCACCCCCATTATTGATAAACCTAAAAAAATTTCATAACTTAAGGTTTGAGCCGCTGCTCTTATAGCACCTAATAAAGAATATTTATTTCGACTAGCCCAACCAGAAATTAAAATAGAATATACAGAAATACTAGCCATCATTAAAAAAAATAAAATACCTATATCTAAATTTATAATATAAAAATTTTGACTAAAAGGAATTATAGAAACTACAATTAACATCGAAGAAAAAGAAATAATTGGAGCTAAATTAAATAATATTCTATGACTAAAAAGAGGGGTCCAATCTTCTTTAAAAAAAATTTTAATCATATCTGCACATACTTGTAAACTTCCAAACCAACCTACTCTATTTGGACCATATCTATTTTGAAATAAAGCTAACATTCTTCTTTCAATAAAACTTAAAAAAGAACCAAAAATTACAAATAAAAAAAATAAAAATAACGAATTTAATATTCCAGAAAAAAACGTTTTTTCATTATAACAAAAATTACTCATTAATATTTTTCCTATCTTTTTTTATAAAATTTTTATTTTTTTCCCAATTAAACATCTAGGAATTTTCCCTCCAATTGGAATAGAAATTTGTCCTGATTTTAAAATTTTTGAAAAATAAATAAATATTTTAAAAATATTTTTTTTATATTTTATTTTAAACTCTAATCCTTCTTTACAAATATTTTTCCTTTGAGCGTCTTTAATATTAATAAAAGATTTTAAAAAAATTTTTTTTTTTTTAAAAACATTAGAATATTGACTAATTTCATCACTCCAAAACAAATTAAAAATAGGAGAAACTATAAAAGAATTTTTACTAATTTTTTTTTTTAAATAAATATTTTTAAAGTTTCTTTCTTCTAAATGTATTTTAGCATTTCTAAATAATTTAACTCCAGGATTCCCCGCATAAATATTTCCAAAAATTTCATCTTGAAATTTATTCCAAGCGTTCGAAGAATTCCACCCTGGAGATGATACAAATGGAATGCAAGTAGAATATTTCTCATATATTGTGCTCCCTTCATTAGAAAAAGAAAACATAGAATCATGGTCTTTAGGTTGTTGTCTTTCATGAATACTAAAATCAGAATGTGCAACAGCTCTCCCTGAAAATCTATTAGGAGATCGTGGAACTTTTTGATTAAATATTCTAAATTTAGAATTAGGAGAAGAAAAATTTGAATTTTTAAAATCAGAAATTTTTGATATACAATGTTTCAATACATCATGAGTATAATTCCAAAAAATTTTTTTTTCTTTAAATTTATTAAAAATTTTTTTTAACCATATCCAACCACATTTTATATAATTTTTTTTTTTATAAAAACTTGGCTTATACACTTGAAAAAATTTTTGAGATCTCATTTCATTATTTATTACTGTACCAGAACTTTCAAAAAAATTACAAGATGGAAGAATAAAATTAGACTTTTTCATTGTTTTTGTAAATTGATGATCAATCACAATTACTTTCAAGCTATTTTTTAAAAAAAAATCTAATTTAGATTTTAAAGAATGTCTATATAAATCATTTTCTAAAATAATAACAGAATAAGATTTAAATTTTTTTACTTTTTTCATAGAAGATTCTAAAGACATTCCTTTTAGTAAAGATAAACCCATTGTATTTACATTAGGAGTTAATAAGGTTAAAGAAACATTAATTTGAAGTTTTTTTAAAAAATATGCTATGTTATATGCTATTTTAATTAATGATTTACTTAAATTTTGTAATCCAGATATAATTAAAGGTTTTTTAGCTTTTCTCAAACTTTCAAATATTTCTAAAGAATAATGACAAGTCTTAATATTTTTATTTTTAAAATATAAATTTTTTAATAAATTTAAAATATTAAAACCTATTTTTTTTTGTTTTTGTAAAGATCCATAATAAGAAATATTAGCAATATCATCTAATTTAGTTTTTTCCGTATTTGTAATAAATAAACGTGTATTAATATTTTTGTTCAGTAAAGAAGTAGAAAAAGAATTCCATGCAGAAATTTCTTGTGATTTTATAAATTTATGATTTGAAACATTTTTCATTGCTTGACGAATAGATAGTGCCATTCTTGAAGATGTTTGAGTAACATCTTCTCCCAAAATTAAAATTACATCATGAGATTCTATTTCTTTTAATGAAGGATTTTTAAAAAAATTTTTTTTTAAAATTTTAGCAATTAAAATTGAACATTGATGTTCTTTATGAGTCATTCCTGTGCAAAAATTTTTTTTTCCAACAATTTTTAATAAAGCAAAATTATTTTCTATACTTGATCTACTAGATCCAATACCAATAATTTTATGAGAAATTTTTAAGTATTTATTTACTTTTTTTAAAATTTTTTTTGAATTTATCTCTAAAAATTTTTTTTTTTTATATATTAAACATTTACTTGGTCGACTTTTATTATTAGAATGTCCATAACTAAAACGACCTAAATCACATAAAAAATAATGATTAATTTCTCCATGATATCTGTTTTCTACTTTCCTAATATAACCATTACGTTCTCCAACAATAATATTACATCCTAAAGAACAATGAGAACATATACTAGGAGAATATTGCATATCCCATTTTCTAACATAATTTAAAGAATTTGTTTTATCTGTAAACACTCCTGTAGGACAGATTTCAATTAAATTTCCTGAATATTCACTTTCTAAATCTCCACTTTTTAATCTACCAAAATAAAGATTTTGGTTTGACCCATAAACATTAAAATCTTTTCCATCTGAATAATCTTTATAATATCTTACACATCTATAACAAGAAATACATCGATTCATTTCATGAGATAAAAAACGACCTAAATTTTGATTTTTATAAGTCTTCTTTTTAAAAATAAATCTTCTTTTAAAATGTTGAGATAATACTGTCATATCTTGAAGATGACAATTTCCACCTTCTTCGCAAACTGGACAATCATGCGGATGATTAATCATTAAAAACTCAATTATATTTTTTCTAAAATTAATAGATTCTTCATCATGAGTTGTAATTATTAAATTTTTTTCTATTTTAGTCATACAAGACATTACCAAAATTCCTGATTTTTCGCTATGATTAAAACATTTTTTTACAGCACACTGTCTACATGCTCCCACGCTACCTAAAGCAGGATGCCAACAAAAATATGGTAATTCTATACCTAAATTCAAACATGTTTGTAAAAGATTTTTTGAAGAATCTACATAATATTTTTTATCATTTATAAAAATTTTTGTCATAATCAAAATTTCCAATTAATACATATTTTAAAAAAGTTTAAAAAATAAAAATTTTTAAAGGCAATAAAAATTTTTATAAACATAAAATACTTAAAATGGTTTAATAGAACTTGAAGAAATATATTTAATTCCTTTTTCAAAATCATCTCGAAAATATTTTATTGCACTCAACAATGGAGAAATAGCTCCTGGAGCATGAGCACAAAAAGTTTTTCCTGGGCTTAAATTAATACATAAATCTTCTAAAATTTTAATATCTCCCTCCATTCCATTATTAGATTCTATAGATTTTAAAATTTCTAATGCCCAAGGTAATCCTTCACGACAAGGTGTACACCAACCGCATGATTCTCTTGAAAAAAATTTTTCTAAATTTTTGACTAAAGAAACAATATTAATTGTATGATCAACAATAGTAGATATTCCAGTTCCTAATCTACTACCAGCATTTTGAATAGATAAAAAATCCATTGGTAAATCTAAATGTTTTTCTTTTAAAAAAGAAGTTCCAGCTCCTCCAGGCAACCAAGCTTTAATAAAAAAATTTTTTAACATACCTTGAGCATAATCTTCTAAAATTTCTCTAGCTACAGTCCCAAAGGGAACTTCCCATACCCCAGGATTTTTTACTCTACCAGAAAAACCCATTAATTTAGTACCTGAAGTTTTACATTTCGAAATATCTCTATACCATTTTGCACCATTTAAAATTATAGCTGGTACATTACATAAAGTTTCTACATTATTAACACAAGTAGGACAACCCCACAAACCTAAATTAGCAGGAAATGGAGGTTTAAATCTTGGATTAGCTCTTCTTCCTTCTAAAGAATTAATTAATGCAGTTTCTTCTCCACATATATATCTGCCAGCTCCAGTATGTAAAAATAAATCAAATGAAAACTTACTATTAAAAATATTTTTTCCTAAAATGTTTTTATTATATGCTTCTTGAATAGCTTTTTTTAAAATTTTTTTTGGATATGTATATTCTCCTCTTAAAAATATAAAACCAGAAGAAGAACCTAAAGCAAAAGCACTAATTAACATACCCTCTATAAGTAAATGAGGGCAATTTTCTATCATCCATCGATCTTTATACGTTCCAGGTTCCATCTCATCAGCATTGCAAATTAAATACGTCATATTATTAATATTTGAATTTTTAAAAACTAAATTCCATTTTATACCAGTAGGAAAACCAGCTCCTCCTCTTCCTTGTAAACCCGAAGAAATAATAATTTGTATAATTTCTTTCGAGGTCATATTATATAAAGATTTTTTCAAAGATAAATAACCTTTTTTTTTAACATATTCATCTAACCATATAGTTTTTTTATCTTTTCGAAATCTCCATGTTAATGGATGAGATTCTTCTGTAATCTTTTTAACATTCATTTGTATTTACCTAAAATATTAACAACAGAACTTTTTTTAATAAAAAAATATATCTCTTTATTTATCATTATAACCGGGCCTTTATCACATGCCCCTAAACAACATGTTGGTAATAAAGTAAATTTATTATCTTGCGTGGTTTCTCCATAATTTATTTTTAAGCTTTTACATAAAAAATTTTTAATTTTTTTATAACCCATAATAAAACAAACAAAACTATCACATATTCTTATAATATTTTTTCCTACTGGTTTTCTAAAAATTTGATTGTAAAAAGTTGCTATAGATTCTATTTCGCTAGAAGAAATTTTTAAAATTTTAGAAATTTCTTTAATAGAATTGTTACATACCCATCTTCTATATTTTTGAACAATTTTTAAGCATTCTATAATAGCTGCTTGACTATTAGGATAATGCGAACGAGCAATTTTGATTTCTTTTATTTCATGTTTACTTAAAAAAGAAACATTTTTATTTTTATAAATTATATTAGTCATAAAATATTTTCCCAAATATATTATTTTATCTATCTACATCAGACATTACAAAATCTATGCTTCCTAAATATACGATTAAATCAGAAATTAAACTGCCTCGAATCACAGATGGAATTTGCTGCAAATGAGGAAAACTAGGAGTTCGAATTCTAGTTCTATAACTAGAAGTACCTCCGTCACTTATTAAGTAATAACTATTTATACCTTTTGTAGCTTCTATCATTTGAAAACTTTCTCCTGACGGTACAACTGTTCCCCATGATACTTGTAAAAAATGATGTATTAAAGTTTCTATATTAGATAAAGTATAATTTTTTAATGGAGGTGTAGTTAAAGAATGATCAGCTTTGAAAGATCCTAACGGCATATTTTCTAAACATTGTTTTAATATCGATAAGCTTTGATAAATTTCTTTAAATTTTAAAATTACTCTAGTATAACAATCACTATTTTTATATCCTACAGGAACTTCAAAAGTATAATTTTCATAACCAGAATATGGTCTTTGTTTTCTAACATCAAAATTTACACCTGAAGCACGTAATCCTGCTCCTGTTATACCCCAATTAAAAGCATCTTTTTTAGAGTATTCTGCTATTCCTTTAGATCTAGAAATTAAAATTTCATTCTTTAAAGCTACATCTTTATAAAATTTTAATCTTTTAGGCATCCATAATAAAAATTCTGCTAATAATTTATTCCAATTTTTAGGTAAATCTTTAGAAACACCTCCAATTCGAAACCAAGCAGGATGCATTCTAAAGCCTGTAATTAATTCTATAATATCATATATTTTTTGACGATCTGTAAAAGCTAAAAAAACAGAACTCATAGACCCTACATCTTGAATAAATGTAGAAATATATAACAAATGACTATTAATTCTAAATAATTCAGATAACATTACTCTGATACATTTCACTCTTTCTGGAACTGAAATTCCTAATAATTTTTCTATAGATAAAATATAAGGCATTTCATTAACACATCCTCCTAAATATTCAATTCTATCAGTATAAGGAATATAAGAATGCCAAGATTGTCTTTCAGCTATTTTTTCAGCACCTCTATGGTGATAACCAATATCAGGAACACAATCAATAATTTCTTCTCCATCTAATTGTAAAATTATTCTAAAAGCTCCATGAGCAGAAGGATGATTAGGACCTAAATTTAAAAACATAAAATCTTGATTTTTTTTAGTTTTTTTCATTCCCCATTTTTTTGGATCAAACTTTAAACATTTAGTTTCTAACTTATTTTTTTCTTCAGTTAAAAAATAAGGTTTATATTCTGTGGCTCTAGAAGAATAATCTTTTCTAAGAGGATGTCCTTTCCAATAATCAGGCATAAGAATTCTAAATAAAGTGGGATGATTAATAAAATTAATTCCAAACATATCCCATACTTCACGCTCATACCAATTAGCGTTCTTAAATATTTTTGTAATTGTAGGAATATTTAAATCATTTTCTAATAAAGGAACTTTAATTAAAATATCAATATTTTTTTCTATTGATAACAAATGATAAAATACAACAAAATCTGCTTTTGGTAGATTTTTTCTATGCTTACGTACTCTCTCATCTATTGCATGTAAATCAAATAACATATGATAACAATAATTAGATTTTTTTAAAAATAATAATATTTCTCTTATTATTTTTTTTTTTACCCAAATTACAGGAAAATCTATTAAAGTATTTTGTAAAAATATTTTTTTTTTCCCAAAATAATTTTTTAACTTTTTGATCACAGAAAAATTTTTTTTTAATATTTTCATTTTAGTATTTTACAAAAAATTTTTAAAATCATTAATTATTAAAATAATTATTTTTAATAATATTCTATAACAAATATTTTAAAAAGTTATTTTATTGAACATTCAATATAATAGAAAATGTTAAAAATATGAAAAAAAATTAAAATTTTATTATTATAAATTATTGTAAAATTCTTTATATTTTATAAACTTTTGATCTTAAATATTGTTTTTTTTTTTTTTCAGATGGCATTTTAGCCTTATAAACTCCTTGATCTCCAATTATCCAAGACAAAGGTCTTCTTTCTTTTTCTATAGATTTTTGTAATAATTTTAATCCTTGCATATATGCTTCTGGTCTAGGAGGACAACCGGGTATATAAACATCTACTGGAATAATTTTATCAATTCCCTGAACTACAGAATAAACATCATACATACCACCAGAATTTGCACAAGACCCCATAGAAATAACCCATTTTGGCTCTAACATTTGATCATATAATCTTCTTATAATTGGAGCCATTTTAATAAAAGGAGTTCCAGCTATTACCATAAAATCTGCTTGACGAGGTGAAGCTCTCAATACTTCTGACCCAAATCTTGAAACATCATGAATAGAAGTAAAAGAAGTAACCATTTCTACATAACAACATGACAATCCAAAATTATAAGGCCACAAAGAATTTTTTCTCCCCCAATTGACTAAATGATGCAATGTTTTTTTTAAATTTCCTAAAAAAATATTATTTTCAATAGATTTTTTTAAAGGATCATCATATAATTTTTTTTTTTTATTTACATTTTTTTCAGAAATTATATTGTTTTCATCATTTAATTTTGTTAAATAATATTTCATTTTATAGTTTTCTCCTAAAAATCGATAGTTAATAAAAAAAATTAAATTTTTTTATATAAATTATTTTTTTTGAGATTGTTTTTTCCAAATAAAATCATTTACTTTAAAAATATAAAATAATGATATAAAAATCATAAATATAAAAAAAAATGTCTCTATAAATCCAATCCAACCATTTTCTTGGATACTAATAGAATATAAATATAAATATAAAGATTCAACATCAAAAATTACAAAAAAAATAGCAATTAAATAAAATTTAATAGAAATACTTAAATTAACACCTCCCGTATCCGGAGCTCCTGATTCAAAAGGAATATTTTTTTTAATGTTTGAAGAAATTCCACCTAAAAAATAACTAATAAAAAGAATGAAAAAAGAAAATAAAAAAGTAAAAAAAATAAAAAATAAAAAAGTAAACTCAGGCTGAAAAAAATTTTGTTTCATTGTAATAAACTCTTTTTTTTGTAATTAAAAAAACTAAAAATTAATTATATGTTTAATTAAAAGAATTATAATATGTTAAAATATTTAAAAAATAATAAAAAATTAAATTATAATAAAATAAAAAAATTTTAATTTTTAATCTTATTTATTTGTAAAAAAAAATTAAAAAAATAATTTTTTTATATATTTTAACATTTTTACAAAAAATTTTTTTTACGTTTTTATTAAATTACTTCAAATAACTTCATTTTTAAACAGTACATTCAAATTAATTTAAACAAATTTATTTTATTTATTGTTTTATTACTATCTATTTATAAACCAAAATAAAATAAATAAACATAATAATTTAAAATATATAATTAATTATAAATTTATTAATAATAGCTTTTACTATTAAAATGTAAAAAATTATTTTTAAAGAAAAATCATTTAAAAATAAAATACTATATAAAATATAAAATATTTTTATTATTTTAAAAAAATATTTTTAACAAAATTATAAATTTTATTTTTTAACTCAGACCTTGAGGTAATATAAAGTGCCCCCATGTAATTTATATTACAGTAATTTTTTTTATATATAAAAAATTATTTTTATTCATAACAAAAAAAACTAAACAAATATAAATTATTAATAAAATTAATATTTAAAAAAATTATTTTATAATTAAAAAAATTTTAACTTATTAACTACATAAATATTTAATCATTAATTTAAACAATATAGGAAAAATATGGGAAAAATAATTGGTATTGATCTTGGAACTACTAATTCTTGTGTAGCTATAATGGATGGTAAGAAAGCAAGAGTTCTTGAAAATTTAGAAGGAGAAAGAACTACTCCATCAGTAATTGCATATACAAATAACGGAGAAATATTAGTTGGGCAACCTGCTAAAAGACAAGCTATCACAAATCCAAAAAATACTTTATTTGCTATAAAAAGATTAATAGGAAGAAAATTTAAAGAAAAAGAAGTACAAAGAGATATTTCAATAATGCCTTATAAAATTTCTAAATCAAAAAATGGAGATGCATGGATAAAAATAAAAAATAAAAAAATAGCCCCTCCTCAAATATCTGCTGAAATATTAAAAAAAATGAAAAAAACTGCAGAAGAATTTACAGGAGAAAAAATTGACTCTGCAGTAATTACGGTACCAGCTTATTTTAATGATACGCAAAGACAAGCTACAAAAGATGCTGGTAAAATAGCTGGGTTAAATGTAAAAAGAATTATAAATGAACCTACTGCAGCTGCTTTAGCTTATGGATTAGATAAAGGAAAGGGAAATAGAACTATCGCTGTATATGATTTGGGTGGAGGGACTTTTGATATTTCTATAATTGAAATTGATGAAGTAGACAAAGAAAAAACATTTGAAGTATTATCTACAAATGGAGATACTCATTTAGGAGGAGAAGATTTTGATAGTAGAATTATTAATTATTTAGCTAAAGAGTTTAAAAAAGAACAAAATATAAATTTAAAAAATGATGCTTTAGCTATGCAAAGATTAAAAGAAGCAGCAGAAAAAGCAAAAATTGAATTATCTTCATCTAAACAAACAGAAGTTAATTTACCATATATTACTGCAGATTCTAATGGACCAAAACATTTAAATATAAAAATTACACGATCAAAACTTGAATCTTTAGTAGAAGATTTAATTAACCTTTCTATTAAACCTATACAAATTGCTTTACAAGATGCAAAATTATCTATTGATAAAATTAATGATATTATTCTTGTTGGAGGACAGACAAGAATGCCTTTAGTTCAAAAAAAAGTGGAAGAATTTTTTAAAAAAAAACCAAGAAAAGATGTGAATCCAGATGAAGCTGTAGCAGTAGGAGCAGCAGTACAAGGAGGAGTTTTATCAGGAGAAGTAAAAGACGTTTTATTATTAGATGTAACTCCTTTATCTTTAGGGATTGAGACTATGGGAGGAGTAATGACTGCTTTAATATCTAAAAATACTACAATTCCTACAAAACATAGCCAAGTATTTTCTACTGCAGAAGATAATCAAACAGCAGTAACTATTCATGTTCTTCAGGGAGAAAGAAAAAAATCTATTCATAACAAATCTTTAGGACAATTTAATTTAGATGGTATTCATGCATCTCCTAGAGGAATACCTCAAATTGAAGTTACTTTTGACATCGATGCAGATGGAATTTTACATGTTTCAGCTAAAGATAAAAAAACTGGAAAAGAACAAAAAATAATTATAAAATCTTCTTCAGGGTTAGATAAAGAAGAAATCAAAAAAATGATTTCTGATGCAGAAATAAATTTAGAAGAAGATAAAAAATTTGAAGAACTCGTTCAAATTAAAAATCAAGGTGATCAAATCGTTCATAGCACTACAAAGCAATTTAATGAAAACAAAGACAAACTTTCCGAAAAAGATAAAATAAAAATTCAAAAATCTATTAATAACTTAAATTATTCATTAAAACAAGATAACAAAGAAGAAATTGAAAAAAATATACAAGAATTAATAAAATCTTCGTCAATTCTTATGAAAATAAATAATACACAATATAATAATACTAATAAAAAAAATACTTCTACAACTGAAAAAAAAAACAAAGATAAAAAAAATTCTAATGTTGTAGATGCAGATTTCGAAGAAATAAAAGATAATAAAAAAAAATAATTATATAAAATAAATAATTTCAATAATAAATTAAATTAAATTATAACGGGCGTAGAAAAATTTCTACGCCCGTTATTTATACATAAAAAAATTTAAAATTCATCGATAAAATGTAAGGTAAAAAATGCAAAAAAAAGATTACTACGATATTCTTGGGATTTCTAAAAATTCTAATAATATAGAAATAAAAAGAGCTTATAAAAGACTTGCAGTAAGATATCATCCAGATAGAAATCCAAATAATAAGCAAGCAGAAAAAAAATTTAAAGAAATTAAAGAAGCTTATGAAATTTTAATTGATGAAAATAAAAGAAATAATTATGATCAATATGGACATGATGCATTTAATCAAAATCAATCGCAACAAGAATGGAGTGAAAGTTTTACTAGTGATTCTTCAGATTTTGGAGATATCTTTGGAGATGTTTTTGGAGATATATTTGGAGGAAAAACACAAAATACTACAAAAAAAAAAGGAGCTGATTTAAGTTATAAAATAGAAATTACTTTAGAAGAATCTTCTACGGGAACTTTAAAAAAAATAAATATTCCAATATTACAAAAATGTATAAAATGTGAAGGAACTGGAATAGAAAAAGGTTATTTTATAGAAAAATGTATTACATGTAACGGATCTGGAAATATACATATTAGGAAAGGATTTTTTACTGTACAACAAACTTGTCCTAAATGTTATGGTAATGGAAAAATTTTAAATCATCCATGTAAATTTTGTCATGGAGAAGGACGAAAAGAAAAATATAAAAAATTATCTATTAAAATTCCAGCTGGAATTAATACAAATGATCGAATTAGACTATCGGAAGAAGGAGAATATGGAATACAAGGTGGTAAACCTGGTGATTTATATATAGAAATTTTTGTAAAAAAACATTCTATATTTAAAAGAAAGAAAAATAATTTATATTGTGAAATTCCAATAAATTTCTCTATGGCTGCTTTAGGGGGAAAAGTTGAAGTTCCAACTTTATATGGAAAAGTAAAATTAAATATCCCAAAAGAAACTCAATCTTCTAAACTTTTTAGAATTCGAAACAAAGGAATTATTTCTTTAAAAACTAAACAAAAAGGAAATTTATTTTGTAAAATAATTGTAGAAACCCCTATAAATCTGAACAATACTCAAAAAAAACTATTAAAAAAATTAGGAAAAAGTTTTAACAAAAAAAAAAAAAATGAAAACACTCCAAAATCAAGAATTTTTTTTGATGGAGTTAAAAAATTTTTTGATTCTTTAACAAAATAAAAAATTTTTAAGCAGTACTGCTTATTTTTTTTTTTATTTTTTTATTTATTCTTTAAGTAATATACTTATACTTATAAAAATTTTTTTTATTAGAATAAAATGAGCAATACTGCTTTTAAAAAAATTTAAAACAATAAATGTAAAAATTATTTAATTTTTTGAGTTTTTAATCGATTTATTTTTAATGTTAAAGATGATTTTATTCTAGAGGCTTTTTTTTTATGAATAATCCTCTTTAATGCTCCTTTATCAACTATAGATTGTACTTCAGAAAATTTTTTTTTTATTATATTAAAATCATGATTTTTCTTTATATTTAATAAAAAATTTATTTTTTTTATACAATTTTTAATTCTAGACTTTCTTCCAATATTAAACTTTCGTTTATTTTTAGAATATCTTGAATATTTTTTTGAAGATTTAAGATTTGCCATAAATTATGATCCTTAAAATTTTATTATATTATTAAAAAATTTTAATTTTAACATAGAGTAATTTATATAAATTTTTATTAATAAAATATATAATAAGATATATAAAGCTAAAAATTTTAAAGTATTATTAATAATACTTAAAAAAAATAATTTAATAATTAATTAAAAAAAAATTAAAAAAAAATTATTTAAATTTTTTTTAAATATACACATATTATATAATATAATAATTTAAATAAAAAATTTATATTTTATAAAATTGAATATATTTATAAAATAAATATAAAAAATTGTTTTAAAAACTGAGAATTTATAAAAAAATATCTTATGAATATTTATAAAAAAAGTTTAAATTTACCAAAAACAAAATTTTCTATGAGAGCAAATTTAATTCACAAAGAACCTCAAATCATAAAAAAATGGAAAAAAGAAAAAATATATTACAATTTAAATAAAAAATCTAAAAAAAAAAAAAAAAAATTTGTAATTCATGATGGGCCTCCATATGCAAATGGAAATATTCACATTGGTCATGCATTAAACAAAATATTAAAAGATATAATTCTAAAATCTAAAATTTTATCTGGTTATTATATTTCTTTTATTCCTTCTTGGGATTGTCATGGTCTTCCTATTGAACATCAAATAGAAAAAAAAAAAAACAAAAAAAAAATAATAAAAAAAAAAATTATTAAAAAATTTTTTAGAAAAGATTGCCAAAAATATGCTTTAAAACAAATAAAAAATCAAAAAAAAAATTTTATTAGATTAGGAATATTTGCGGATTGGAAAAATTCTATATTAACAATGGATTATAATAATCAAGCTAATATAATGAAAAATTTATTAAAAATTTATGAAAAAAATTTTTTATATTCTCAAAGAAAACCAGTATATTGGTGCTTAAAATGCCAATCTTCATTAGCTGAAGCAGAAGTTGATCATTTAAAAAAAAAATCTCATTCTATTATTTTTACAATGAAATCAGAATCTCCAAAAAAAATTTTTAAAATTTTAAATATAAAAAATAAAAATATAAAAAAAAAAAGTATTAATTTATTAATTTGGACAACTACTCCATGGACTATTCCCTCAAATCAAGCAATATCTATTAAGCCAAAATCTTTATATAGTTTTATTGAAACAAAAAAAAAAATTTTTGTTATATCTAAAAAATTAATAAAAAAAAATTTAGAGATTTTTAAAAAAAAAAAATATAAAATAATTTGTTCTATATTAAGTGAAAAATTAGAAAATTTAAAATTTTTTCATATATTTTTCAAAAAAAAAGTAAAAATAATATTAAGTAATCATGTCAATTTAGATTCCGGAACAGGAATTGTTCATACTTCCCCAGATCATGGACTAGAAGATTATATAGCTTGTAAAAGCTATAATATAAAACCTATAAATTTAATAAACTCTAAAGGAATATATAAAGATAATATAAACAAAATTATAAACAAAAAAAAAATTTTTAAATGTAATAAAATTATTATAAAATTTTTAAAAAAAAATAATTTTTTAATAAAAAAATCAATTATTAAACACAATTATCCTCATTGTTGGAGACATAAAAAACCTATTATATTTAAAGCTACCAAACAATGGTTTATTAAACTAAATGAAAAAAATTTTCAAAAAAAAATTATAAAAAATATAAAAAAAATTAAATGGATTCCAAAATGGTCAGAAAAAAATATTACTAAACTTTTTTTAAATCGACCAGATTGGTGTATTTCTAGACAAAGAATTTGGGGTGTTCCAATTCCACTTTTAATAAATAAAAAAAACGGAAAAATACATAAAAAAAACTCTATATTAGTTAAAAAAATAATTCAAAAAATTAAATTAAAAGGAATTCAAACATGGTATGATTTTAAACTTAAAAAAATATTAAATAAAAAAGATCAAAAAAAATATAAAAAATCTAAAGATATATTAGACGTTTGGTTTGATTCAGGATGCATTCATAATTCTAAAAAATATATTTCTATAAATTCTAAAAAAGAAATTTCTGATATTTGTATTGAAGGTGTCGATCAGCATAGAGGTTGGTTTATGTCATCTTTAATAACTTCAGAAATTACACAAAATCAAAAACCATTTAAAAAAGTTCTCACACATGGATTTGTAATAGATCATCACGGAAGAAAAATGTCTAAATCTATAGGAAATACTATACAACCTAATGATATAATCAAAAATTATGGAGTAGAAATATTAAGATTATGGGTAGCTTCTAGTAATTATTCTAAAGATATCACAATTTCTAAAGATATCATTGAACAAATATCTGAATTCTATAGAAAAATTAGAAATACTTGTAGATTCATACTTTCTAATCTTTATGATTTTGACCCTAAAAAAGATGCAATTTGTCAAAATCAAATGTTAGAAATAGATATTTGGGCTATAAAAAAAACTCAATTAACTCAAAAAAAAATTATTTATTTTTATAAAAAATACAATTTTCACAAATTAGTTAAATACCTATTAAAATTTTGTTCTATATATATGAGTTCTTTTTATTTAGATATAATTAAAAATAGACAATATACAATGAAAAAAAATAGTATAGGAAGAAAAAGTTGTCAAACTTCATTATATTTTATAATCATATGTTTATCAAAATGGATTTCTCCAATTTTATCTTTTACAGCTGACGAAATTTGGACTCATATCCCTCAAAAAAAAAAAAATATTTTTACATATAATTGGAATAAAAACATAATAAAAAAAAATTTTTATAAAAAAATTAAATTTAAAAATTGGAAAAAAATTTTTAAAATTAAAAATGAAATTAATAAAATTTTAGAAAAATTTAAAAGTTATAAAAATATTAAAAGTTCTTTAGAAATAAAAATAATTTTATATAGTAAAAAAAAATTGTTTAATTTATTAAAAATTTTAGAAAAAGAATTAAAATTTATTTTTATTGTATCGAAAGTAATAGTTAAAAATTATTATTATGCTGATCAAAAAATAAAAAAAAATAAAAAAATAAAAAATTTAAAAATTAAAATAAAAAAATATTCTAAAAAAAAATGTCAAAGATGCTGGAGTTATTCAAAAAAAATTTTTTATTATAAAAAATATAAAAAAATTTGTAATAGATGTTTACTAAATTTAATGAAAAAAAATATTGGAGAAAAACGATATTTTGCATAAAATATTTAATATATATTAAAAAAATTTTTTAAAATTATAAAATTTTTTAATTTAAAAAAATTAAAAATTTTTTATAAAAAATATTTTAAAATAAATTTTTTAAAAAATTTATAATAACACATTAATTCATATTTTAAATTTGTTTATATATAAAAAAAATTTTTAAAAAATTTTAATAAAAAAAATTAATTATTTTTTAATATAAAAATAAAATCATAAGATTTATATAAATATATAAACATTAATAAAATAAAATTTTTAAAATATAAAAAAAATTAATTCTAACAATATACTAATACACATATATAACAATTATTTAAAAAAGAAAAAATATGAAAAAAAAAATTAAAATAGCCGTATGTGGCGCTTTAGGAAGAATGGGACGTTTAATTATTAAAGAAATTCAAAATAATAAAATAGTTTCTTTAGAATCTGCCATAGTAAATAAATATGATAAAAATATAAATAAAGAAGTTGGAAAAGTTTTAAAGATAAAACCAACAAAAATAGTTTTTCAACCAAAAATAAAAAAATCTAATAATTTCGATGTATTAATAGATTTTACTACTCCAGAAAAAACAATCGAAAATGTTTTATATTGTCAAAAAAATTCAAAAAAAATAGTAATTGGAACAACAGGATTTTCTAATTTAGAGATGAACTTTATTAAAAAAGCTTCTAAAAAAACTAGTATTTTATATTCTAGTAATTTTAGTATAGGTATTAATTTAATGATAAAATTATTAGGAACGATAACAAAATCAATAGGAAAAACTTCAGACATAGAAATTATAGAATCTCACCATAAAAATAAAATTGATGCTCCTTCAGGAACTGCAATATCTTTAGGGAAAAAAATTGCAGCATGTATGAATTGGAATTATGAAAAAAGTGCAATTTATGATAGACATGTTAAAAAATCAAAAAGAAAAAAAAGAGAAATTGGATTTTCTAGTTTAAGAATAGGAAATCTTGCTGGAAAACATTCTGTAATTTTTGCAAATAATAATGAAATATTAAAAATTAAACATGAAGCTGTAAATAGAAAAATTTTCTCTAAAGGAGCTGTTTTAGCATCTATATGGTTGCATAAACAAAAAAATGGACTATTCAATATGCAAGATGTACTAAAAATTTAAGATATCTAAAAAATTTAAAAACTTTTATTCTAAAAAAATTAAGGAAAAAATTTTGAAAAAAAATGCGGTTTTAATATTAGAAGATGGAAATATTTTCTACGGAAAATCTATAGGAATAAAAGGAATAACATCTGGTGAAATTGTTTTTAATACTTCTATGACAGGATATCAAGAAATATTAACAGATCCATCTTATAAAAATCAAATAATTACTTTTACAGCTCCACATATTGGAAATGTAGGCACAAATTCTAATGATGAAGAATCCAAAAAAATACATGCTAAAGGTATTGTTATTAAAAAAATATCTTTAAAACCTAGTAATTATAGAAGTAAACAAACTCTACAAAAATATTTAAGAAAAAATAATAAAATTACTATAACTAATATAGATACAAGAAAATTAACTAGAATAATTAGAAACAAAGGATCACAAAAAGGTTGCATAATTTCAGAATATAAAAATATTTATGCAATTAAAAATTATCAAGATGCAATTTTATTAAAAAAAAAAAATAAAAAAAAAACAAAATCAAAAAAAAAATTAACAACATACTCTTGGTCAAAAAAAAGTTTAAACTTAAAAAAAAAAATTCAAATAAAAAAAAATTTTAAATATTTTAATAAAAAACCAATAAATATTATCGTATATGATTTTGGAGTTAAACAAAATATACTAAAAATGTTATTTGATAGAAATTGCAATATTACAGTAGTTTCAAAAAATACTGCATATAAAAAAATTAAAAAATATAAACCACAGGGAATATTTTTATCAAATGGCCCTGGAGATCCTAGAAAATTTAAAAATTCTATTAAAATAATTAAAAAAATATTAAAAAAAAAAATACCTATATTTGGTATATGTTTAGGACATCAAATATTAGCATTAGCTAACAAAGCTAAAATAAAAAAAATGAAATTTGGACATCATGGAGCTAATCATCCAGTAAAAATCTTAAAAAACAATAAAATTATAATTACTTCACAAAATCATAATTATGTAATTAATGAAAAAAAATTACCAAAAAATATAAAAATTACTCATAGATCATTATTTGACAATACAATACAAGGAATAAAAATAAAAAAAAATTTTGCATTTAGTTTTCAAGGACACCCAGAAGCTAGTCCAGGCCCTCAAGACGCAAAATTTTTATTTGATAAATTTATAAATATGATTAATAAAAAAAATATAATTTAAATTAGGAAAATAAAAAAAATATGCCAAAACGAACAGATATAAAATCTATTTTAATATTAGGAGCTGGTCCTATTGTCATTGGCCAAGCCTGTGAATTTGATTATTCTGGAGCTCAAGCTTGTAAAGCTCTTAAAGAAGAAGGTTACAAAATAATTTTAGTAAACTCTAATCCTGCTACAATTATGACAGACCCTAAAGTTGCAGATGTAACTTATGTAGAACCCATACACTGGAAAATAGTAAAAAAAATTATAAAAAAAGAAAAACCTGAAGCCTTATTACCTACTATGGGTGGTCAAACAGCATTAAATTGTGCTGTAAAATTATATAAAAAAAAAATACTTTCTAAATTTAATGTAAAAATATTAGGTGTTACAATAAAATCAATTGAAAAAGCTGAAAATAGATTTTTATTTCAAAAATCTATGAAAAAAATTAATTTAAAAACTGCAAAATCTGGAATTGCTCATAATTTAAAAGAAGCTTTAAAAATTTTAGACAAAGTAAAATTTCCATGTATTATTAGACCATCATTTACTATGGGTGGAACTGGAGGAGGGATAGCCTACAATATTAAAGAATTTAAAGAAATATGTATAAGAGGATTAAACTTATCTCCCACCAAAGAACTATTAATTGATGAATCTTTAATTGGATGGAAAGAATATGAAATGGAAGTGATTCGAGATAAAAAAAATAATTCTATTATTGTTTGTTCCATTGAAAACTTTGATCCTATGGGAATTCATACAGGAGATTCTATCACTGTTTCTCCAGCTCAAACTCTTACAGATAAAGAATATCAAATTTTAAGAAATGCCTCTATAAAAGTATTAGAAGAAATTGGAATAGAAACCGGAGGATCTAATGTTCAATTTGCTGTAAATCCAAAAAATGGAAAAATTATTGTTATAGAAATGAATCCAAGAGTATCTCGATCATCAGCTCTTGCCTCCAAAGCTACAGGATTTCCTATAGCAAGGATATCAGCAAAATTATCGGTAGGATTCACTTTAGACGAACTTCATAATGACATTACAGGAAATTCTATTCCTGCTTCTTTTGAACCATCTATAGATTATATAGTTACAAAAATACCAAAGTTTAATTTCGAAAAATTTGATAATTGTGACAATAGACTTACTACTCAAATGAAATCTGTTGGTGAAGTCATGGCTATTGGTAGGACTTTTCAAGAATCTTTTCAAAAAGCAATATGCAGTTTAGAATCAGGATATAATGGATTAAATTCTAAAATTAAAAAAAATGAAAAAAATCCAATAAAAAGAATAAAAAAAGAATTAAAAAATCCTGGATCAGAAAGATTTTTATATATAGCTGATGCTTTTAGAAGAAAAATAAAAATTAAAGAAATTATGAAACTTACAAAAATTGATTTTTGGTTTTTAAATGAAATTAAAAAATTAATTTTAATAGAAAAAAAAATTATTAAAAATCCTAAAGAAATAAAAAATAAAATTTTTTTAAGATATTTAAAAAAAAAAGGATTTTCTGATTCTAGAATTGCAGAATTATCTAATATAAAAGAAAAAAAAATAAGAAAAATTAGAAATTTTCATAAATTATATCCTGTATATAAAAGAGTAGACACTTGTTCAGCAGAATTTAAAACTTCTACAGCATATATGTATTCAACTTGGGAGCAAGAATGCGAATCTTTACCTACAAAAAATAAAAAAAAAATACTAATTATTGGAAGTGGCCCAAACAGAATTGGACAAGGAATAGAATTTGATTACTGTTGTGTTCATGCTATACAAACTTTAAGAAACCAAGGGTTTGAAACAATTATAATAAATTGTAATCCTGAAACCGTTTCTACAGACTATGATATTTCTGATAGATTATATTTTGAACCAATTACTTTAGAAAAAATTATCGATATTGTAAGAATAGAAAATCCTAAAGGAGTAATTATACAATTTGGAGGACAAACACCATTAAAATTAGCTAAAAAATTAAAAAAATCAAAAATAAAAATTTTAGGAACAAGTACAGATTCTATTGATAAAGCTGAAAATAGAAAAAAATTTCAAAAAATTGTTAAAAAACTTCATTTAAAACAACCCAAAAATGCTACAGTTTTTGAACTTTCTAAAGCAATAAAAACAGCAAATATTATTAAATATCCAATTATGATTAGACCTTCTTATGTTCTTGGGGGAAGATCTATGGAAATAATATACAAAAAAAAAGAACTTAAAAAATATTTTAAAAAAAATGAAAATAAAAATACTCCCTTATTAATTGATCAATATTTAGAAAATGCTATAGAAGTAGATGTAGACGCTATTTGTGATAAAAAAAATGTGTTTATTGGCGCAATTATGGAACATATTGAACAAGCCGGAATACATTCTGGAGATTCTGCTTGCTCTTTTCCAGCTTATACATTAAATGATAAAATATTAAAAAAAATTAAAAATCAAACTAAAAAAATTGCAATAAATTTAAAAGTAAAAGGATTAATTAATATTCAATTTGCTATAAAAAAAAAAAAAGTATATGTAATAGAAGTAAATCCTAGAGCAGCAAGAACAATACCTTTTATTTCAAAGGCACTCGGAATTTCTTTGACAAAAATTGCTTTAAAAGTAATTTTAGGTATTAATTTAAAAAAACAAGGATTTATTAAAGAAATTAAGCCAATATATCATTTTATTAAAGAATCTGTATTTCCATTTAATAAATTTTCTAATGTAGATCCTATTTTAGGCCCAGAAATGCGCTCTACAGGAGAAGTTATGGGTATTGGTAAAAATTTTTCTGAATCTTTTAGAAAAGCTATGTTAGCATCAAATAACAAAATAAAAAATAATGGAATCGTATTTTTATCTGTGCAAAATTCAGATAAAAATAAAATAGCTAAATTAGCAAAAAAAATTAAAAAATTTAAATTTTCTATTGAAGCAACTACAGGAACTGCAAAAATCTTGAAAAATTCTAATATTTCAGTAAAAAACATAGATAATATGAAAGATATTCTTAAAAATATAGAAAGTAACAAATATTCTTATATAGTCAATACAGCTTCTTCTAGAAAATCTATTAAAAAATCTTCTCTAATAAGAAAAATGGCAATACAAAAAAAAATTTTTTTTAATACTACTATGAACGGAGCTTTTGCTACTGTAAATTCTATTAATATTGATCCTACAAAAAACATAATTTCTCTACAAGAAATTAATAAATAATTTTAAAAAAATTAAATTGTAAAAATTGTTAATTTATAATTTTTTAATTCATTAAACAATCTTTAAAATTCATATTAAAATAATATAAAATTATAATTTTTCAAACTTATCAAATTTTTAAATTAATAAAAAATATTTTTATATATTTATATAAAAATATTTTTTTTAATTATGTAATCACTCATAGCATAATATTTTTCTTTAGGAATATTTTCAGCTCGATCATTAGGGTTAATTCCTAATTTTAATAAAAAATTTTCTGAAAACAAAGAAGAAAAATTTTTTTTAATCATTTTTCTTCTTTGTTGAAAAGCAATAAAAGTAATTTTTTCTAAAATTTTAATATATTTATAATTATAAATGATAGATTCAATCGGTTCTAATCTCACAAATGTAGAAAAAACTTTTGGTTTAGGATAAAATGAACTAGGATTAACATCAAATAAAATAAATATTTTAAAGAATTTTTGAACTATAATACTAAGTCTTCCATAATTTTTATTCCCTGGTTTTGCAAACAAACGTAAAGCTACTTCTTTTTGAAACATAAAATTCATATCTTTAATTATCGAAATAAATTTTAAAAGTTTTAAAATTAAAATAGTGGAAATATTATATGGAAGATTTCCAAATATTTTAATTTTTTTTTTTTTAAAAATATTTAAAAAATTAAATTTTAAAACGTTTTCTAAAAAAAAAACTACTTTATTACTAAAAAATTTTTTTTTTTTAAAATATTTAAAAACATCTTTATCTATATCAATAACAAACAATTTATTTAAAAAAATAGATATTGGTTTAGTTAAAGAAGCTAAACCTGGACCTATCTCACAATAAGTATACTTTTTTTTTTCAGGACTTATTGTTTTTATAATTTTATCTATAATTTTTTTATTTTTTAAAAAACATTGTCCAAAATGTTTTTTATAAAAAAATTTTTTTTTTTTGTATTTCATATATGTTACTTAATAAATTTTTATATTTAAAAAAAATGTATAATGATTTTATTGATTTTTTTTTATTAATAATTTTTCGTAATTTTACCTGTATAAAAAATTTTTATATAAGAAAGTTTCTTAATTTTATCAATATATTTGTTTAAAACATCATCATAATCTTTTTTAAAAAAATATAAATAAGTATTATTTTCAACATATTTATTAAAAAAATTTTTATTTTTTATATAATTTAATTGAAAAATGTTCCAACCTAACTTTGATTCAATAGGCTTACTAATACAATTATTTTTATCTATACTTGGAAAAACATTTTTAAAGTTTTTATCAAACTCTTGATCATTAAACCAGCCTAAATCTCCATAATTACTTAATGTAATATCATTAGAATATTTTTTTTCTAATTCTTCAAAAGAGTTCTTATTAGTTATAATGTTATTATATAATCTATAAACTTTATTTTTTATATATTCTGGACTATGATTTCCGTAAGAATCATATTTTATTAAAATATGATGAACATTATACATTTTTTTTAAAAATTTATTTTTATTTAAATAAACATTATTTATTTTTATAAAAAAAGCTTGTGTTCCTTGTATAAAAGGCTTAAAAACGTAATTTTTTAAGTTTATATCAACTTTTTGGTGTATAAAACTTTCAAAATCTTTTAAGCTCATACTTTCATTTTTTACATTATTATCTTTTTCTAATGTATTAAAATATTCTGTATAATCATCAACATTCATAAAATTAAAATTATCAATAATTTTAACAAATTTTTCATTTATTAAATTTTTTACTACAATACAAAAATCTACATAATATTTTTTTTCTTCATCTAACAAATTTTTTTTGTAAATTTTATTAAATTCTTTAGAAGATATTTGAATATTTGATTTTACAATATCATTTTTTAAATATTCTAATATTATTACTTTTTTTATTTTTGTTAAATATTCTTCATATGTAAATTCAAAATTTTTATCTAATTGAGAACAAGCACAATAAAAATCTTTTTCATTTAACATTTTTTTTGTATTTAAAAATTCTTGTATATCATGATCTACATGACTATTTATTTTTAATAAAAATGAAGGATCTGAATTTTGTAACAACAAATTATTAATAATCAAATTATTTAAAGCTTGATCATACAAAAAAATTTTCTTTTTGCAAAAATCTTTTTTATGTAAAGAATCATTTAAACACATAAAAAATATTTCTTTTTTTACATCACTATGCAAAATATTAACATCATTTATGTTAGCTACTAATTTATTTATAAAAATTTTATGAAAATTATTAATTTTATATAATAAATTTACTGAAAAAAAATTAAAAATACAACTTAAGAATATAAATTTTATAAACCATTTTTTTATCATAATATTTAATTTTAATATATTTATATTTTTTTATTTTTTTATATATACTTTGTTATAAATAAATTTTTTAAATATAATTTTTTAAAATTATATTTTTAAAGTATTGTGAAAATTATTTAAATTTTTTAATTTTATATAAATAAAAATTTTTATTTTTAAAAATTTTATTTTAATAATAAAAAAAAATATACAAAAGATTAATTTTTTAATATTTAATGAATTAATATTTTTATATTATATTATATATTGTATAGTATATTTTAAAAATATATATATTAAATATAATTTAAAAAAATTATATAAAAATATCTAATTTGAATTTTAAATTTAAAAAAATTTTATTTATATAAAAATTAATTATTAATAAAATAATAATTAAACTAATTTATAGTAATCATTATAGAATAAATGATTATTTAATTTTTTTTAAATAGGAAAAAAAATGGAATCTTGGATGATATTAGTTTCAAAAAAATCTTCTATACACACCCTAATTTTAATTTTTTTTATATCTTTTTTAGAATCTTGCCCATTAATTAGTTTCATTCTTCCTGGATTAATATTAATGTCATTATTAGGAACAATAATTTCTAAACAAAAAATAAATTTTTATTATGCTTGTTCATTCTCTACAATAGGTTGCATATTAGGTGATTGGTTTTCTTATTATATTGGATGGAAATTTAAAAAATTTCTAAAAAAAAATAATTTTATACAAAAAAAATTAAAAATTTTTAAAAAAACTGAAAAATTACTTTTTAAATATAGTTTAATGACAATTTTTTTTGGAAAATTAATTGGACTAACAAGACCTATTATACCTATTTTGTCTGGAACTTTAAACATTCCTTTTTTAAAAAAATTTTTAATTCCAAATTTATTAGGATGTATTATATGGCCTCCTATATATTTTTCTCCAGGAATTTTTACTGAATTTTTAATAAATAAAATAAATGTTGTTTATAAAAATTGTAATTATTACAATTCAATTATTATTATAATAACAATATTAATAATATTGATTATATCAATAAAATCTATATTTTTTTTTAAAAAAAAATAAAATATTATTTATATAAAATATATATTTTATAATTTTAAAATTTTATTATAAAATTTATATATAAAAAATATATCATATTTAAATTAAAAAAAAAAATTAAATTATTTTTTTTAAAAATAAAAAATCTATATGTAAAAATTTATGTTTAAAAGAATGAAATTGAATTTCTAAAATTTTCACAAAAATATTTTTTTTTTTTAATTTTATTTGAAATTTTTTATGTTTAAAATTATCAATTTTATCATATATTTTTAATAATTCATTTTGATTTAAACTAATCAAAATAGAAGATAAATTTTTTCTATAAATTATAGATGGAAAATTTTCTGTTAGTCTTAATCTTCTACTATTTTGAGTACCACTTTTTTTTCTTTTTAAGCCATTTAAAACAATCATAAAATTAACTCATATAATAAATTAAATTGTTTACACAATCCAAAAAAAAAAAAAAAAAAAAAAAAAATAAAAATTAAAATTTAATTTTAGATTTTATCCATTTAAGTTCTTTTTTCCATAATTTTTTTTTTGGAGTTTCTAAAATAATAGGTTTTTTTAAAAAAATTTTATTTTTAAAAATCCACGAAAAAAATTTTTTACCTATTTTTCCATAACCTAAATTTTCATGTCTATCTTTTCTACTAAAAAAATTTTTTTTAGAATCATTTAAATGCAAACTTTTTAAATATTTTAAGTTTACTACTTTATCAAAATTTTTAAATATTAATTTACAATTTTTTATGTTTCTTAAATCATAACCAGAAGCAAATAAATGACAAGTATCTAAACAAACCCCAATTCTTTTTTTATTATTAACATTAGAAATAATTTTTGCAATATGTTTAAAATTATAACCTACATTTGTACCTTGACCTGCAGTATTTTCTATAATTATAATTATCTCATCAGTATTGTTTAAAACAAAATTAATAGACTCTGATATATTTTTTAAGCAAACATTTTCTGAAATTTGATTTAAATGACTTCCAGGATGAACATTTAAAAATTTTAAACCTAACAAATAACACCTTTTAACTTCTTTTAAAAAATATATTCTGCATTTTTCTAATTTTTTTTTATCAGGATGACCTAAATTTATTAAAAAACTACTATGAGGTAAAATCTGATTATTAGAAAAATTATATTTTTTACAATTATACTTAAATTTTTCAATTTGAAAATTTTTTATTTCTGGAAATTTCCATTGTAAAGGATTTTTTAAAAATAATCCAAATGCAGTACTATTTAAATTATAAGCTTTTTTTATAGAATTTTCTACACCTCCAAAAATACTAATATGAGGTCCAATATAATAATTATTATACATAAAAATATTCCTAAAAAATAATTAATTTTAAAAAAAATTAAAAATTAATATAAAAACTATCTATTGTTTATTTTTTAATTAAACTATTAAAATTTAATTATACAAAAAAATTTAAAAAATAAAAATGCTAAATTAAAAAAATTTTTGAAAAAAATAATAAAAAAAATTAAAATAATTTATTTATTTATTGTAAAAAATTATTTGGTTTATTATTATAATTAATAATAAAATAAAATAAAATTATTTAAAAAAAATTTATTGAAAAAAATTAATATATCAATCTCATCAACTTAAAAGATTTAAAATTAAAAATAAATAATTATTATTTATTTTTTAATAATATTTTTTTAAAATTAAAATTTAAAACTATGAAAAATAAAAACATAATAGATATTTATAATACAATTAAAATACTAGAAAAATATTGGAATAAAAATAATTGTATCATTTTACAACCTTTAGATCTTCCAATTGGAGCAGGAACCTTTCATTATAAAACATTTTTCTCTTGTTTAGAGAAAAATGATTTTGCTTATGCATATCCTCAATTATCTAGACGTCCTACTGATGGAAGAAATGGAAAAAATATTAACAGATTACAAAAATATTATCAATTTCAAGTAATTATTAAACCTCCACCAAAAAATATTCAAAAAATATATTTAAAATCATTAAAAAAATTAAAAATTAATACAAAAAGAAATGATATAAAATTTATAGAAGACAATTGGGAAAATCCTACATTAGGGGCTTGTGGAATTGGATGGGAAGTATGGTTAAATGGAATGGAAATAACTCAATTTACATATTTTCAACAAATAGGAGGATTAGATTGTAAACCAGTGGCTGTAGAAATTACATATGGAATAGAAAGACTTTCGACTCATATTCAAAAAGTAAAAAATATTTATAAATTAATATGGAATAATAATAAAAAATATATAAAAAATTATCATGACCTTTTTTTTAAAGAAGAAGTAGAAGAATCTTTATATAATTTTAAAAAATCTAATTCAAAATTTTTATTTTCAGCATTTAAATTATTTTATAATGAATCAAAAAGATTAATAAAAAAACACAATTTATTAATACCAGCTTATAAGAAAATATTATATTCTATTCATTTTTTTAATTTGTTAGATGCTCGAAAAGTACTATCTTCTTCAGAACGTCAAAATTATATAATAAAAATTAGAAAAATTACAAAAAAAATTGCAGAAAAATATTTGAAAATTTATAAATAAATCAAAATTCTATAAAAATTTCTATAAAATTATTTTACTTATTTATAATAAATTTTTAACAGAGCTAAATAAAAATGAAAAAAATTTTTTTTATTGAGTTAGGAACAGAAGAATTACCAGCAAAATTATTAAAAAATATTGCAAAAAATTTATTAAAAAAATTTATCTTAGAATTTCAAAAAAATTATATAAAATATGAAAAAATTGAATGGTTTGCATCATCTAGAAGATTAGCTATAAAAGTAAAAAATATAAATTTTAAAAAAACATTTAAAAAAAAAATTCAAAAAGGACCATCAATAAAACAATCATTTAATAATGATGGAAGTGTCAAGAAATCAGCTTTATTTTGGATGAAAAAATTAAAAATTTGTCTTAAAGATACAAAAATATTAAAAAAAAAAAATAAAAAATGGTTAATATATCCAACAAAAAAAAATTTTAAAAATATAAAAAAAATATTATGTAATATTATTTTTTCTATAATATTAAAAATAAAAAGTTTTTATTTTATGAGGTGGAACGAAAAAAAATATAAATTTTACCGACCATTAAGAAATCTTGTAGTATTACTAAATGAAAAAATAATAAATATAAAAATTTTTGATGTTATCTCTACTAGATTTACTAAAGGAAATTTTTTTATTAAAAATAAAAAAATTAAAATTATACATGCTAAAAAATACCCTAAAATTCTTATAAAAAAAGGATATGTATATTCAAATTATTATATAAGAAGAAAAAAAATTATAAAAAAAATTAAAAATATTTTAAAAAAAATAAAAAAAACTATAAGATATAAAAAATCATTATTAAATGAAATAACTTCTATAGTAGAATGGCCACAAGCAATAATTGGAAAATTTAAAAAAAAATTTTTAAAGATTCCTGAAAATTTTATTATTCATATTCTTGAAAATATTCAAAAAATATTCCCTTTATTTAATAAAAATAAAAAATTATCTAATTATTTTATTTTTATAATAAATTCAAAAAATAAAAAAAATAATCATATTATCAAAGGTATAAATTCAATAATAGAATCAAGATTGCAAGATGCAAATTTTTTTTTTAAAAAAGATAAAAAAAAAAAAATACTTAATAATTTAAGTTTATTAAAAAAAAAAATTTTTTATAATAAGCTAGGAAATATTTATGATAAAGTGCAAAGAATAAAAAAAATAATAAAAATTTTTTATTTATATGTAAAATTTAATAAAAAAAAAGCAATAATCTCTGCAAATTTATCAAAATGTGATTTATTAAATAATATTGTTATAGAATACCCAGAACTACAAGGAGTAGCAGGATCTTATTATGCAGAACAAGAAGGATTTGATAAAAAAATTTCAAAAGCTATAAAAGAACAATATAAACCTATTAATTCTTATGATGATACTCCTAAAACAACAATAGGAGCTATATTATCTTTATCAGATAAGTTAGATTCATTAGTAGGTGTATTTATAATACAAAAGAAAATTTCAGAAAATTATGATCCATTTGCGTTAAGAAGATTATCAATTGGAATTTTAAAAATTATAATAAATAATAATATTTTTATAAATATCAAGTATTTATTAAAAAAAATTTTTTATATTTATAAAATTAAAAATTTTAAAAAAAAAAATATTTTAAAAATAAAAAATTTTATTATAAAAAGATTTTATAAAATTTATAAAAAAAAAAAAAATTATAAAAATGTTATAAAATCAGTATTAAAAATAAATAACGAAGATATTAATGTTATTAATAAAAAAATCCAAACTATATTTTATTTTTTAGATTTACCAAAATCAAAAAAAATAATTTTATTATATAAAAGAATAATCAATATATTAAATAAAAATAAAAATATAAAAATTGAAAAAAAAAATATTAAAAATTTTGAAAATCAATCAGAAAAAATTTTTTTTAAAAAAATAAAAAAAATTAATTTTTTTATTAATATTTTAAATAAATCAAAAAAATTTAAAAAAATTATTAATCAATTATTAAAAATTGAAAAATTAATTAATTATTTCTTTACAAATTTTATGATTAATCATCATAATATTGAAATAAAAAAAAATAGATTATATATATTAAAAAAAATAAAAAAAATATTTTATTTAATAGCAAATTTTTCTTATTTAATATAAAAAATAAAAAAATTTTTTTAAAAAAAAATTTATTAAAATAAATTAAAACATATAAATTAATTTAAATTTTATTTATAAAAAACTATTGTTTTCTTAATTTTATTGCATAATCTTTATTTAAAAATTTTAAAAAATTTTTTATTATTAAATCAATTTCCAAATCTTTTAAAGTTTTTTTAAAACTTTTAAAAATTATTTTTATAGACACACTTTTTTTATTTTTAGGAATTTTTTTACCTTGATAAATATCAAAAATGTAAACATTATAAATTTTTTTTGAAAAATTTTTACATATTACACATAATTTATTAACTAAAAAATTTTTTGAAACTAAAAGAGATATGTCTCTTTCTATTGTTGGAAAAAAAGGAGAATGAGATCGATATAATTTATTTTTGTTAACAACTAAATTATCCAAAAATAATTCAAATAAAAAAACAGGAAATTTTAAATTTAAAAAATTTTGAATTTTAAAATCTAACATTCCTAAATGTCCAATTTTTGTTTTATTTAAATAAATTTTAGCACTGTTTGAACAACATAAACCTTGAATAACACTATTTTTCCAAATTAAACATGTAATATCTTCTAAAAAAATTTTTAATAATTTTTCTAAATCTTTTTTTAAAGAATAAAAATTAAAAATTTTTTTTTTAGAAAAAAATGTTTTTTGCTTTAATAAACCAAATATTGCTCCAGAAAAAAATGTTTTTTGATGAAAATTTGGAGAAAAACAATTTTTTTTAAAAAAACAATCTCCAATCTCAAAAATTTTTATAGTTTTTTCTTGTCTGTTTTTATTATAAATAATATTTTTCAATAAATTATTCCAAAGTGAATTTCTCATAAATAAAAAATCTTTAGAAATAGGGTTTATAACCCTGATAGGTTTTCTATTAGGGAAAAAAAAGTTTTTCCATTTATTATTTATAAAACTATAATTAATAACTTCAGAATAACCTAAATTTGAAAAAATATATTTTAACTTATTTAAATTATTAAATTTTTTATTTTTTTTAGAAATTATTAATTTATTTTTTAAAGGAATTAATTTAATAGTGTTAATATCATATATTCTTAGAAAATCAGAAATTACATCTTCTTGTAAAGAAATATCATATCTAAAAGTAGGAGGAGACACTTTAAAAAATTTTTTATTTATACAAAATATTTTATAACTTAATTTTTTTAAAATAGTTAAAAAAATACTAATTTTTAAATTAAATCCTAATATTTTATAAAAACATTTATGAAAGACGGTTATTTTTTTAAATATATTTTTTTCCTTATTTACATACTTAATTGTACTTGGTATACCCCCACATAAATCTAATATTAATTTAGAAGCATATTCTAAAGAATAATTTTGTAAATTTTTATCTATGAACCTAGAATTATTATCGAATCCTTTATTGTACTTATAATATTTTAAATTTACTTTATCAATTTCTTTTTTATTAAATTCTCCAATTCCTATATATATACTATTTATAAATTTATTAATGGATGATTTTTTTGAAGTTATAAATCCATTACCTAAAGATAAAATTTTTTTTTTATTAGAAATAACTAAAATTTTTTTTTTTATTAAAATATCTTTTTTATCATTTAAGCAAAATTTTTCATTTATTTTTGAAAATCTAATTAAAATATTTTTTTTTATTTCATTTAAACTAAATATATGAAAAGACTGATTTAATTCAATGGATACATAATTTATAATGTCATAAATAATATTAATAGATTGAATATTACATAATCTTAATTTTTCTAACATCCAAAAAGGAGTATTAATTGAAGTATTAACATTTTTTATAAATCTTCCTAAATAATTTTTACAAAGTTTAGAGCTTTCTATAAAATAATTTAAGTTATTTTTAATTTTAGGTATAATTGAAAAAAAATTTATTTTTTTTAGAAAAATGTTATTAAAAGAACAAATTTCTCTTGCTATTCCAATTATACTTAAACAATCATTTCGATTATGAGTAATATTCAATACAATTGTACAATTTTTTTTAGAAGAATTAAAAATTTTTGTTACTTTTAAACCAGATTTAAAATATTTTGGAAAAATAATAATTTTTTTAAAATTTCCTAATAAATTTAAATGAATGTAAGAGCAAAAAATTCCTTCAGAAAAAAAATTTCCTATTTTTTTTTTTTTTATTTTAATATTGTTTTTAATCAAAGCCTTTTCTATAGCTACTGCTACTTTTAAACCTAAATTTAAAAAATTATTTTTATTTTTATCAATAATTGTAATAATTTTATTATGTCCTAAAAAAATTTTAAAAATATTCATAACATTGTCATTAAATAAAAAAGAAGATATTGATACAATTTTACCAACTAAAATATAATCACAAATTTTTTTATCTTCTACTAATAAACTTTCTACTTCCAAACCTATTTTTGTTAATTGATTACAAATTTGATCATTTTTTATTGTTTTAAGACAAAACCAACTTTTTAACCATAACATACTAACTTTCATGTTCTCTCACTATTTTAAAATTGTTTTAAAAAACTTAAATGATTTTTAAAAAAAAATTTAATATTTGTTAAATTATATTTTAACATAATCATTCTTTCTACTCCGATTCCAAAAGCAAAACCTGAATAAATTTCTGTATCAATTTTTGCATTCTTTAATATTTTAGGATGAATCATGCCACACCCTAAAATTTCTAACCATTTTAAATTTTTATCTAAAATATCTATCTCAAAAGATGGAACAGTGAAAGGGAAATAAGAATTTCTAAATCTAATAGAAATTTTTTTTTTAAAAAAATCTTTTAAAAATTCATATATTATCCACTTTAAATTAGAAAAACTTACGTTTTTGTCCACTATAAATCCTTCTAATTGATGAAACATAGGGCTATGTCTAGAACTAGAATCTTTTCTGTATACTTTTCCAGGAATAATAACTTTTATAGGAGGAGAATATTTTTCCATAATCCTAACCTGCATACTAGAAGTTTGAGTTCTTAATAACTTTGATGAATTAATCCAAAAAGTATCATTTTTATTTCTAGAAGGATGATTAAATGGGATGTTTAACGATTCAAAATTATAATATTGATCTTCTATTTCAGGGCCAATAAATAAAGAAAAACCTAATCTATAAAAAAAAGACTTCATTTTATTTATTGATTTTGTAATAATATGAATACTTCCTTTATCATTATGATGATATATGGTAGATAAAGATACATCAACATAATTTGTATGAATTTTTTTCTTTAATTTTAAAATATTTAATGCTTGTTTTTGTTTTTTTATACAAAAAATTATTTTTTTTTTTAAATCATTAATAAAACTTCCAAAAATTTTTTTTTCTTTTAAAGACATTTTTTTTAATTTTTTAATTTCTTTAACTATATATCCATTTTTTCCCAAATATTTTAATCTTATTAAATCTAAATCATTAATATCCCAACAATTTTTAATTCTATTAAAAATTTTTTTTTTATCGTTTAAAGTTAAAATCATATTTTTCAGCTCCAAAAAAAAATTTTTGAAATTTTAATTATTAATAATAAAGACTAAAAAGCTTCCTTTAAGGAAGCTCATCAGTTTAATAAATATAATAAAAAAATTTTTGAATATAAAAAAACAAAAAAATATTTTATTTTATTAAAAAAATTTAAAAATTAAAAAAAGGAACTCACTTTTTTTATAATTTTAGAAAATGCTATTTTATCAAAAATAGCTATATCTGAAAGAATTTTTCTATTTAATTGAATAGAAGATTTCTTAATTCCATACATAAATTTACTATAAGAAATTTTTTTCTTTCTAATTGCGGCATTAATTCTGGAAATCCATAAACTTCTAAAAACACGTTTTTTTTGTTTTCGATCTCTATAAGCATATTGACCTGATTTTATTACAGCTTGATAAGCAGAGCGATAACTTCTAGATCGAGCTCCATAATAACCAGATGCTTTTTTTAAGATTTTTTTATGGCGTGCTCGAGATGTTACTCCTCTCTTTATTCTAGCCATTTTAAATGTCTCCAAAAAATTTTTTACTAAAATATAAATTATGAATAAGGTAAAAATAATTTTAAACAAGTTAAATCTCTTTTAGATACTAAAGTTTTTAATCTCAATTTTCTTTTTCTATTATTTCCTTTTTTAGTAAGAAGATGTCTTAAATTAGCTTGTTTTCTTTTAAATTTACCAGAAGACGTTTTTTTAAAACGTTTATAAGCACTTTTTAAAGTTTTTATTTTTGGCATATATTATTTTATCAAAAAAAAATAAAAAATTTAATACTATTTCTTAGGAGACAAAATCATAACCATTTGTCTTCCTTCAATTTTATAAGGAAAAAATTCAACTATTGATATTTTATGAAGATCTTTTTGAACTCTTTTTAAAACATCTACACCAATTTTTTGATGGGCCATTTCTCTACCTCTAAATCTTAGAGTTATTTTTACCTTATTACCAAAATTTAAAAATCGTATTAAACTTTTTAATTTAACTTGATAATCTCCTTCTCCCGTACTAGGTCTAAATTTAACTTCTTTAATATGAACTATTTTCTGTTTCTTTTTTTGTTCTTTTAAAGCTTTAGTCTTATTATACAAAAATTTTCCATAGTTCATAATTTTACAAACTGGTGGTTTTACATTAGGACTAATTTCAACTAAATCTAAATTTTCTTTAATTGAACGCTTTAATGCTTCAGAGGTTTTAACAATACCTAAAAATTTTCCAGAAGAATCAGTTAATCTAACTAATTTAGATATTATTTCATCATTAATTTTATGCGTTCTAATATTATTATATCTTTTATTAAATTTAATATTTTACCTCCTATAATTTTTTTTATTTTTTTCAATAATCTTTTTTATAAAATCTTTAAGCTTAATATTTTTATCAAATTTATTTGATCTTTTTCTAACAGAAATAGTAGAATTTTTTTTTTCTTTATTCCCACATATAATAATATATGGTGGTTTAAATGCTATATATTTTTTAATTTTTTTACTTAAATTTTTTATACTATTATCTAATAAAACTCTAATATTATTATTTTTTAAAATTTTAAAAATATTTTTAGTATAAGAATTAATTTTTTTGTTAATACTTAAAACTACAATTTGTATAGGAGATAACCAAAAAGGAAACTTTCCTGAATATTCTTCTATTAAAATTCCTATAAATCTTTCTATAGACCCTAATATTGCTCTATGAATTAATACGGGATTTTTTTTAAAATTTTTTTTATTTATATAAAAAGCATTTAATCTTTTTGGTAAATAAAAATCTAATTGTATAGTTCCACATTGCCATTTTCTGTTTAAAGAATCTTCTAATTCAAATTCTATTTTTGGACCATAAAATGCTCCTTCTCCAGAACTAATAGAAAAAGATAAATTTAAATTTTTTAAAACTTTTAATAATATTGATTCAGAATAATCCCATATTTTATCTTTTCCAATTCTTTGTTCCGGTCTAGTAGATAATTTAATTAAAACATTTTTGAATGAAAAAGTATTATATACATCATATATTATTTTTATACAATTTTTTATTTCTTTTTCTAATTGACTTATTTTACAGAAAATATGAGCATCATCTTGAGTAAAACATCTAACTCTTAATAAACCATGTAAAGAACCAGAAGGTTCATTTCTGTGACAAAAACCAAACTCTGAGATTCGAAATGGTAAATCTTTATACGATCTAATCGTATTATTAAAAATTTTAATATGTCCAGGGCAATTCATTGGTTTTATACAATAATTTTTATTTTCTGATTTAGTAGAAAACATTAAATTCTTATAATTTTGCCAATGACCACTATTTTCCCAAATTTTTTTATCCATAAATATAGGAGTTTGAACTTCTTGATATAAATATTTTTCTAATTTTTTTTGAATGAATTTTTTAAGAACTTTAAAAATAATTAGTCCATTAGCATGCCAAAAAATCATTCCCGGAACATTTTTATCTAAATGATATAAATTTAAAGTTTTATTAATTTTTCTATGATCTCTTTTTTTTAAATCAAGTGTTTTTTTTAAATAATTTTTTAATTGAATGTTATTAATCCATGATGTTACATATACTCTTTGAAAATGTTGATTTAAACAAGAAACTTTTTTTTGTATTCCAGAAAAACTTTGTATTTTAAAATTTTTACATAATTTTATGTTAAAAACTTGATCATCTAACTTTAAATCTATAAAATCTTCATGATAATAAACTTTAACATTATCAGTTTTTTTATAATTCTTCTGTAAAAATTTTAATTTATAATTTTCTTGACAAGATTTATAATAATTTTCAAGTTTTTTAAATGTAATTAATTTTTCAAAAATATTGTACTTTCTATTAGAAAGATCTAACATTTTTTTTTTAATTAAATAAATTTTTTTTTCTGTTAATGGTTTATTCAATACAATATCACAATAAAAACCACAATCATTAATATGGCCAAAATAAGATTTAGAATCTGGCCATAAATTTTTAATACTATAAGAAAATAACTGAAGACAACTATTTCTAATAATATTTAAAAAAATAGAACTTTTGTTAGATATAATTTTTATTTTAGAATTTTTTTTTACTATTTTATCTAAATTAACAATTTTATCATTTAAAAAAATTCCTAAAAATTTTTTATTTTTAAAATTTATGTTTTGATCTTTTAGAATTTTACGAATAGATACAAATTTTTTATACAAAATTTGTTTTTTATTCGAAAATTTAATAACTAACATTTTTTACCCTTTATATAAAAATTTATTCTATTTCTTAAATTTAAATATATAAAAAAATTTTTAAATTTTTAAATAGATTTAATAAATAATATTCTAAAAATTAAAAAATTAAAAAAATATTATTACAATCTAAACTTAACTGATTTAGATAATTGATCAATAATTAATTTGCTATCTTCCCATCCTAAGCAAGAATCAGTTATAGATTGACCATAAACCATATTGTTTAATAAATTAATTTTTTGATTACCTTCTTTTAAAAAACTTTCTATCATAACTCCAAAAATATTTAATGAACCATCTTGAATTTGTTTAGAAACAGAGTCTAAAACATTAAACTGTAATTTATAATTTTTAGAACTATTACCATGACTAAAATCAATCATCAGACTTTCTAATAAATTGAAGCTTTTTAATTTAGAAATAGCAAAATCAATATCATTTTTATAGTAATTAGGTTTTTTCCCTCCTCTCATAATAATATGACCGTATGGATTCCCTCTAGTATGATTTATTGTCATTCTTCCATTTTTATTAGGTGCTAAAAATAAATGTTTTGATTGAGCAGATCTGATAGCATCAATTGCAATTAAAATATTACCATCTGTGCCGTTTTTAAAACCAACCGGGCAAGATAAAGCTGAAGCCATCTCTCTATGTATTTGACTTTCGGTTGTTCGAGCACCTATAGCTCCCCAACTAATTAAATCAGTAATAAATTGACCAACAATCATATCTAAAAATTCTGTAGCTGCTGGCATACCAATTTTATTAATATCTAATAATAATTTTCTAGCTTTAGACAATCCATCATTTACTTTAAAAGAATTATTTAGAAAAGGATCTGAAATTAAACCTTTCCAACCTACAACCGTTCTAGGTTTTTCAAAATATGTTCTCATCACTATTTCTAAACTAGAAGAATATTTTTTTCTTAAATCATTTAATCTATATGCATAATCCATAGCAGCTATAGGGTCATGTATAGAACATGGACCTATTATTACTAATAATCTTTTATCTTTTCTGTACATAATATTAGAAATGTTTTTTCTAGTATTTACAACATTGTTCATTACATCTACAGTTATTGAATGTTTTTCAGATAAAGCAGCTGGAGTAATTAAAGGATCAATTCGAGTAGTACGTAATTCATCTGTCTTTTTCATAATTGTTTTCTCAAATGTTTAAATTTTTATTACAACAAATATATATATAAAAAATTAAAAATTTTTAAAAATAAAATATTATAATTTATATTTTTAAAAAATATAAATTATTATTTATAAAAAAAATTTTTAAGTACAACTATTTTTTTTAAAAAATAATTAAAAATATTTTATTAAAATTTAAAAATTTATAAATATATTTATAATTAAAAAAAAAGAATTAAAAAAAATTAAAAAATATTAAAAAAATATTGTATGTAAAATTTTATCAAGTTATAATTTTTATATTAATTATTTATTATTTGTTATTAAAAAATAGTTTAAAATATAAAATTTTATATTTTTAATTATATAAAATTATTTTATTAAAAATTTATTTTTTTATAAACTTTTAGTTATCAAAATTATATATATATAAATTAAAAAATTTATTAAATTATAAAATTTATTAATAAAAACAATATTTAGGAAAATAAAAAAATGATTCTAAAAAAACATTTCAAACCATTAAAAAATAAAAATTTAAATGGAATTTTTTTAACAAAAAAAGCATATAAAAAAATTTGTTGTATTATAAAAGAAAAATATATTGGAATAAGATTAAACTTAAAAAAATTTGGTTGTGTTGGATTTTCTCATACTATAAAACCATTAAAAGAAAAAATAAAAAACGATATTTTTTTTAAATATAAAAAAATAATTATTGCCATTCCAAAAAGTAAGAAAAAATTTTTAGATGCTTTAACAATAGATTTTATAAAAAAAAAATTTTCAAAATCTTTTAAATTTTATCATAAAAAAATAAAAAATACTTGTGGATGCGGAGAAAGTGTTCAATTTTAAAAAATTATATATAATAAGATTTATTAAAATTTTTTTAATGTTTATAATAAAAAATTAAATTTTTAATTTAAATTTTACAATTTAGACCAGCATATTAAAAAATATTGTTTTTTCCCTTTAGATATAATTGTATATTTGTTAAATATTTTATCAGAACTTTTTAAAACATAATTAACATTATTTTGTATTTTTTTATTAATCATAATAGAATTTGATAAAATCATATTTTTCGATTTTTTTTTAGAACAAGATAATTTAGTTAAAATTAAAATATTTTTTAAACTTAAATGACTATTATTTTTATAATTTAAAATAATATGCGGAGCATTATTTTTAATTAGTTCTAAAAAATTATCAATTTTCATACTACAAATATTTTTTTTAAAAAAAATATAAGATACTTTTTTAGCTGAATTAAAATTTTCTTTTCCATGGATTAAAATAGTCATTTCTTTTGCTAAAATTTTTTTTAATTTAATAATATTTTGAAAGGATAAAGATTTTATATTTTTATCAAAATTTTGATAAATTTTTAAAAAAGTAAAAAAGTTTAAATATTTATAAACATCTTCATCTTTAATATTAAGCCAAAATTGATAAAAATCATACACACTAGTTTTTTTTTTGTCTAACCAAACAGTATTTTTTTCTGATTTACCAAATTTTTTACCATTTTTTTGGACTAATAAAGGTAATGTTAAACCAAAAACATTTTTATGAAATTTTTTTTTAATTAATTGAATTCCTGAGGTAATATTTCCCCATTGGTCTGAACCTCCAATTTGTAATTTTACATTATACTTTTTATATAAAAAATAATAATCATATGCTTGTAATAAGCTATATGAAAATTCTGTAAAAGAAAGACCTTTATTACCTATACTTAATAATCTTTTTTTAACAGATTCTTTATTTATCATAGAATTAATAGAAAAAAATTTTCCTATTTTTCTTAAAAATTTTAATAAATTAAGATTTTTTAACCAATCATAATTGTTTAATATGATTATTTTTTTTTCAAAAATATTAGAATTAAAAATAGAAGAAATTTGAGCACTAATTTTTTTAATCCAACCAAATGTTTTTTTTTTGACATATAATTCTCTTTCACAATTTTTAAAACTAGGATCTCCTATTAAACTGGTTCCTCCTCCTAATAAAATAATTGGAGTATGTCCATATTCTTGAAATCTTTTTAATAAAATTAATGGTAATATATGCCCTATATGCAAACTATCTGCTGTAGGATCAAAACCACAATATAGTTTTATATTATTTTTAAAAAATAAATTTTTCATTTTATCTATATTAGTTGATTGAAAAATTAATTTTCTTAATAATAACTCTTTAATAATATTTTTTGACATAAATATTTACCAAAATTAAAAAATTTAAAATTATTATAAATTTTTATAAAAAAAACTTATAAAAAAATAAGAAAATTTTTAAAAAATTATAAAAATATTACAATAAATACGTTAAATTTAATTATTAAAATTTTTATAAAATTTTATAAATGTTAAAAAAACTTTAAACAATAATAAAAAAAAATATTCAATTAAATTTTTAAAATATTTATTTTTTATAAACAAATTTTTAATAAAAATTTAAAAAATTATTATTATTTTTTAAAATTAATAAAAGATTTTTAAAAATAAAAATTTATATTTAAATGTTTAGATATTTAAAAAAATATTAATTTTTTTATATTAAAATTTAATATTTTTTATAAAATTATTATTAAAAACTAAAAATTATTTCAAAAATTTTTTTAAAAAAAAAAACATAAAGAAAACTTTTTTACTATATTATATTAATAATATAAATAATATTATAATATTTAAAAAAATTTATTTAAAATTAATATCAAATTATTTAAAAAATTTTTAATTTATAAAATTTAAATTCTAAAATAAAAAAATTTTATTATAATTATTCCTACTTTAAATAATATAATGTATAAATGTTTTATATTTATAAAAATATTATTATAAATAAAAAAATTTATAAAAAAATTATTTTTTACTTTTACAAGTAATTAGTATAAAATTATAAAAAATAAAAAGTATTTTTATATTTTTTACGTTTGTAACTCAGTGGTTAGAGTGCTACTATGACATAGTAGAAGTCAGTGGTTCAAATCCACTCAAACGTAAAAAAAAATAAATTAAAATAAAAAAAATAATATTTATTATTGTTATAATATATAAAAAAATAATAATTATAAATACAAATCATTAAATAATTAATAAAAATATTTATTTTAAACGATAATAAAAAAAGTGATAAAAAAATTTAAAAAAATATTAAATAAAAATAAAAAATTTTTGTTAGCATATAGCGGTGGTATTGATTCCACAGCATTACTTATAAAATTAATAAATTGGAAAAAAAAAAAAAATAAAAATTTGCAATTAAGAGCTATTCATATTAATCATAATTTACAAAAGAAATCAAAAATATGGGAAAAACATTGTAAAAAAATATGTATAAAATATAAAATACCTTTAATAATAAAAAATATTTTTATACAAAAAACTAAATTAGGAATTGAAGGTCAAGCTAGAAAACAAAGATATAAAATTTTTAAAAAAAATATTTTAAAAAATGAAATATTACTTACTGCACACAATTTAAATGATCAATGTGAAACATTTTTTCTAGCACTGAAACGAGGAAGCGGATTAAATGGATTATCTGGAATAGCATATAAAAAAAAATTTTATAAAAGTTTTTTAATAAGACCATTATTAAATTGCACAAGAAAAAAAATAAAAAAATATATAAAAAAAAAAAAAATTTGTTGGATTAATGATGATAGTAATGAAAATATTAAATATGAAAGAAATTTTATAAGAAAAAAAATACTACCAAAATTTACAAATAAATGGAAATTTTTTTTAAAAAATTGTTTAAAAAGCATAAAAATTATAAAAAAAAATAAAAGTATAATTAAAAAATATAATAATAAAATAATTAAAAAAAATTTAATTTTTAAAAATTGTTTAAATCTAAAAAAAATTATTAAATTAAATCAATTTATTTTTGTTTCTATAATTTATCAATGGATTAAAAATCATAAAATTAAATTTTATAATTATAAAATAATAAAAAAAATATATTTTTTTATAAAAAAAAAAAAAAAAAAAATTTATAAAATAGAAATTAAAAAATATGTATATTTAATTATATATAAAAAAAAAATTTATATTCAAAAAAGAAATGTTAAAAATATAAAAAAACTAATAATATTTTGGCACAATCCTAAAAAAAAATTAATTTTTCCATATTCTTTAGGAAAAGTTAAATTAACAAAAAAAAAAACAAAAAAATCAATTAAAATTTTTTTAAATAAAAAAAAATTATTAAATTTTAGATTTTATATAAAAGGAAAGTTTTTAATTAATAAAAAAAAAAAAAAAATTAAAATAAAAAAAATTTGGCAATTGTTAAAAATCAATATAATAGAAAGAAAACATTCTCCTTTTTTATTTTCTAATAATACTTTTATAGGTGCTTTAAATTGTTTTTCTATTAAAAAAAAAAATATTTTAAAAAAAAAAAAAAAAAAATATTATATAAAATATAAAAAATAAAAAAATAATTTAATAACAATATTACTTTAAAAAATTTTTTTATATTTAATTCTATTATATAAATTTTTAAAATTAGAAATTTTATGATTAAATAAAGGATTTTTAATATCTTCCCATTTTAATTTTATGTTTAAAAATTCTTCTACTTTTAAAGATAAATCTGGAATAATAGGTTTCATCCAAGTCATTAAAATTCTAAATAAATTAATTCCCATTGAAGACACAGAATGTATAATTCTAAATTCATTTTTACATAATAACCATGGAGTTTTAGAATTAAAATATAAATTTGCCTTTTCTGCAAACAACATAATTCTTTTTATTAATAATTTAAAATTTAAACTTTCAAATAATTTAGATATATATAAAGATTCTTTTAAAAAACTTTTATAAATTTCGAAATCTAATAATTCTTTACTTAAATAATTATCAAAATTTTTGTTAATAAAACTTGAGCATCTAGATGCTAGATTTACTAATTTATTGACAATATCTGAATTAATTTTATTAACAAATTCTCTCAAATTAAAATCTATATCTTCAAAAGAATTGTTTAATTTAGAAGAAAAATAATATCTTAAACTATCTGAATCATAATTTTTTAACCATTTTTCTGCTGTAATAAAAAAATTTTTAGATTTAGACATTTTTTTATTATTTATAGTAACATAACCATGAACAAAAATTTTTGTTGGCTTTCTAAAATTTATTCCTTCTAATATTGAAGGCCAAAACAAACTATGAAAATAAATAATATCTTTTCCAATAAAATGATATAAATTAGTATTTTTTGAACTTTTCCAAAAATCATTAAAATTTATATTCTTATTATGATTACATAAATTTTTAAATGTACTAATATAACCGATAGAAGCATCTAACCAAACATAAAAATATTTATTCAAATAATTAGGTATTTTAAAACCAAAATAAGGAAAATCTCTAGATATATCCCATTCTTTCAAACCATGTTTAAACCATTCTATTAACTTATTTTTGACAGAATTAGATAAAACCCCTGAATGAATCCAAATCCATAAAAATTTTTGAAATCTAGGTAAATTAAAAAAAATATGAAGAGATTCTTTTAAAACAGGAGAAGATTTGGATAATAATGATTTAGGTTTAATTAAATCAATAGCATCATATATAAAACTACATTTTTCACAATTATCTCCATATTGATCCTTTGCAAAACAATTAGGGCATTGTCCTTTAACAAATCTATCCGGAAGAAAAATTTTTTTTGAATTATCATATAATTGAAAAATTTTTTTTTTATTAATATAACCATTTTTTTTTAATAATAAATATATTTTATTTGAAAAATATAAATTTTCTTTACTATTAGTATGATAATAATTATCATATGAAATTTTAAATCTTGAAAAATCTAAAATATGTTTTTTTAATGTTATGCTAATTAATTCTTCAGGAGTTTTTTTCATATTATTAGCTTTAATCATAATTGGAGTACCATGAGTATCATCTGCACAAATAAAAAAAACTGATCTTCCTTGCATTCTATGATATCTTACCCAAATATCAGCTTGTATATGTTCTAACAAATGACCTATATGTATATCACCATTAGAATATGGAAAAGCACATGTAACTAAAAAAGGTTTTTTTGTATTCATAATTTGATTTATCTTATCTCTATTTTTTAAAAAAAATTTTTTTTATTAATAATACATCGACCAAATATAGATATATTAACATTGAAAAGTAATAAAAATATATAAATAAAAAAAATTAAAAAAAATTAAAAAATTTTTTTATTTATATAAAAAATATTTAATTTTATTTATATAAAAATTTTATATTATAAACATTTCTACAAAAATATTTAAAAATGTTAAACTAACATTATATATATGATAGGATCTAATAAACTATAATTCTCAAATTTTCTAAAAATCTAAAAAAAATAAAAAACTTTGTCTTTAAAAAATAAAAAATATATGAAAAAAAATTTTAAAATTGCAATTTTATCTGGAGATGGAATTGGACCAGAAATAATGAAAGAATCAATTAAAATTATTGATTTATTAAATAAAAAAAAAATTATTAAAATTGAAATTAATGAATATGACATTGGAGGAATTGCAATTGATAAATATAATGAAGCTCTTCCAAAGCATACATTAAATGGATGTAAAAATTCTGATTCAATACTTTTAGGTTCAGTTGGAGGTCCAAAATGGACGAATATAGAAGCACATAAAAAACCTGAAATTGCATCTTTGCTTCCTTTAAGAAAATATTTTAATTTATTTGTCAATTTAAGACCTTCATATCTTCACCCTAAACTTTATAAATTTTCTCCATTAAAAAAAAAAATTGTAAAATATGGATTTAATATAATTTGCGTTCGAGAATTAATTAGTGGAATTTATTATGGATTACCTAAAGGAAGAAAAAAAACTAAAAAATCTTATTATGCATTTGATACATCAATATATAAAAAAGAAGAAATTGAAAGAATTGCTAATTTTGCCTTTCAATTAGCCTTAAAAAGAAAAAAAAAAATTACTTCTATAGATAAATCTAATGTCTTAGAAACTTCAAAATTATGGAAAGAAATTGTAATAGAAACTTCTAAAAAATATCCTGAAGTTAATTTATCACATTTATATTTTGATAATGCTGTTATGCAAATTATCAAAAATCCAAAAATTTTTGATATACTATTATGTCCAAATTTAATTGGTGATGTAATTTCTGATGAATGTGGAATTTTAACTGGGTCAATTGGAATGTTACCATCAGCTAGTTTAAATACAAAAAATTTTGGAATATATGAACCTGCCGGAGGTTCTGCTCCAGATATTGCGGGACAAAACATCGCAAATCCTATAGCTCAAATATTATCTTTATCTATGCTTTTAAAATATAGTTTTAATTTAAAAGAAATTTCAACAAAAATTAATTATTGTGTAGAAAAATCCTTATTACAAGGATACAAAACATATGATTTAGATGAAACAAAAAAAAATTTTTTAAATACTAATCAAATGGGTGATATTATACTAAAATTTCTTGCTCAGGAACTTTAATATGAAAAATAAAACTTTATATGAAAAAATATATAAAGCTCATCTTATCAAAACAAAAAAAAAAAATTTATCACTTTTATATATTGATTTACATTTAATTCATGAAGTCACTTCTCCTCAGGCTTTTTCTCAAATTAAACAAAAAAAAAGAAAAATTAGATGTCCAGAAAAAACTTTTGCTACTATGGATCATAATGTTTCCACTATAAAAAAAGATATAAATGCTTCTGGAAAAATGGCTAAGCTTCAAATGAAAACATTGTCTAAAAATTGTAAAAAGTATAATATTCCAATATATGACTTATATAATCCATACCAAGGAATAGTTCATGTAATTGCCCCTGAAAGAGGAATGACTTTACCTGGAATGACTATTGTATGTGGAGATTCTCACACTTCAACACATGGAGCTTTTGGAGCTTTAGCATTTGGAATTGGAACTTCTGAAGTTGAACATGTTTTGTCTACACAAACAATTCAACAAAAATTATTTAAAAATATGAAAATTATTGTAAAAGGAAAAATAAAAAAAGGAATAACTTCTAAAGATATCATTTTAAAAATAATTAAAAAAATAGGATCTTCAGGAGGAAATGGATATGTAATCGAATTTTCTGGAAATACAATCACTTCTATGAGTATGGAATCTAGAATGACAATTTGTAATATGGCGGTAGAAATGGGAGCAAAATCTGGAATTATTGCCCCTGATAATGTTACATTCAAATATTTAAAAAATAAACATTTTTCACCTAAGAAAAAAAATTGGAAAAAAGCTATAAAAAAATGGAAATCTTTAAAATCCGATAAAAACTCTTATTTTCATAAAATAGTAAAAATAAATATTTCTAATCTATCACCTCAAATTACTTGGGGGACTAATTTAGATCAAATAATTTCCATCAATAAAAAAACTCCTTCAATAAAAAAAATAAAAAAAAATGATAACAAACAAACTTTAAAAAAATCTTTTAAATATATGAATATAAAACCAAAATCCTCATTAATAAATTTACCTATTAATAAAGTATTCATTGGTTCTTGCACAAATTCTAGACTTGAAGATTTAAGAGAAGTAGCTAAAATCGTAAAAAATAAAAAAGTACATAAATCTGTAGAAGCAATAATTGTCCCTGGATCTAATGAAGTAAAAAAAAATGCTGAAAAAGAAGGATTAGATAAAATTTTTTTAAAATCTGGATTTCAATGGAGATATGCAGGATGCTCTATGTGCCTAGGAATGAATTCTGATAGTCTTAAAAAATATGAAAGATGTGCTTCTACTAGTAATAGAAATTTTGAAGGAAGGCAAGGTAGAAAAAGCAGAACACATTTAGTTAGCCCTATTATGGCAGCTGGAGCAGCAATATTTGGAAAATTTATAAACATTCAAAAATATTTAAAAAAAAAAAAATAAAAACATAAAAAAAATGAAAAAATTTAAAATTCATATTGGAACTATTGTTCCAATTATAATAGATAATATTGATACAGATGTATTGATTCCAAAACAATTTTTAAAAGTTACTCATAAAAAAAATTTTGGAAAAAATTTATTTTATAGTTGGAGATTTTTAGATAAAAAAGGTAAAATCAAAAATAAAAAATTTATACTAAATTTAAAAAATTATAAAAAATCTACTATTTTAATTGCCGGGAAAAATTTTGGATGTGGCTCTTCAAGAGAACATGCTGTTTGGGCTTTACAAGATTTTGGATTTAAAGTTATTATCTCTGAAAAATTTTCTGATATTTTTTATAATAATAGTATAAATAATAATCTTTTATTAATTACTTTAAAAAAAAAAGTTATTAAAAAAATTTTAAAAAAAATTATTAAAAATCCAAAAGTTCTATGCAAAATTAATCTTAAAAAAAATCATATACAAATCAAAAAAAAAAATTATATTTTTAAACTTGATAAATTTTATCGTTTTAAATTATTAAATGGTTTAGATCAAATTGAAATTACATTACAAAATGAAAAACAAATTTTAAAATATGAAAAAAAAAATTTTAATACTTTTTTATTAAAAAATAGAAATTTATATTGTTAAAAATTAATCTAATTATAAAAATATATTTAATTTAATGTATATATAAAATTAATATTTTAAATGAAGAAAAAAAAATGAAAGAAAAAATAATTATTTTTGATACTACATTACGTGATGGAGAACAATCTTTAAAATTTAGTTTAAGCGCTAAAAAAAAATTAAAAATTGCGCTATTATTAGAAAAAATGAATATAGATATAATCGAAGCTGGATTTCCAATATCTTCACCTGAAGATTTTAAAGCCGTTCAATTAATATCAAATATAATAAAAAAAAGTACTATTTGTAGTTTATCTAGGTGTATAAAAAAAGATATTAAAATAGCTGCAAAAGCTATGAAAAATTCAGAAAATTTTAGAATACATCTTTTTTTAGGAACTTCTAATTTACATATTAAATCTAAACTTAAAAAAAATTATTTAGAAATTATAGAAATGATGAAAAGTTCTATTAAATATGCTAAAAAATATACCGAAAATATAGAATTTTCTTGTGAAGATGCTGGAAGAACAAATATTTTTAATTTATATAAATTTATAGAAATTGCAATAAATTCAGGAGCAAACACTATTAATATTCCTGATACTGTTGGATTTACTTGCCCTTCAGAATTTAAAAAAATAATAAAAAATATTAAAAATAATGTTCCAAATATTGACAAAGCAATTATTTCTGCACATTGTCATAATGATCTAAATATGGCAGTAGGAAATTCCATTTCAGCTATTGAAGCAGGCGCTAGACAAATAGAAGGAACAATTACTGGGATTGGTGAAAGATCTGGGAACACTTCATTAGAAGATATAATAACAATAATTAAAATAAAAAAAAAAATTTTTCATTCGTTATATACAAAAATAAAATGCAAAAATATTTATAAAACTAGTAAAAAAATTAGTAAAATTTGCAAATTTAAAATTCCTATAAACAAATCAATAATTGGAAAAAATTCTTTTTGTCATTCTTCTGGAATACATCAAGATGGAATTTTAAAAAATAGAGAAAATTATGAAATTATTAATCCAAATCTAATTGGAAGAAAAAAAAATACCTTAAATCTAACTTCTAGATCAGGAAGAGCTGCAGTTAAATATAAAATGAAAAAAATGGGTTATTCTTTAAAAGATTATGATTTAAATACACTTTACAAAAATTTTTTAAAATTTGCTGATAAAAAAGGAGAGGTACTGAACTATCATTTAGAAGAATTAGCGTTTATGAAAAATCAAAAATTAAATATAAAAATTTTAAAACTACATGATCTAAAAATAAAAATTAAATTAAACAAAAAAATTTTAATTAGATTAAAAGTTATATTTAAAAAAAAAATAAAAAAACTATATTTAAAAAAAAATTTTTTTATTTTAAAAAAAATTTTTTTATTTTTTAAAAAATTAACTAAAATTAAATGCACTTTAATAAAAAATAAAATTAAAAATATAAATAAAAACAATAAAATTTTTTATATATGTAAAATATTTTTAAATTATAAAAATCAAAAATTTTATGGAAAAAGTAAAACATTAGAATTCTATCAATCTTATATTTTGTCTTTAATAAAATCTTTTAACAAAATATACAAATCTATAAAAATATCTAAAAAAATATCTGAAAAAATATTTAAAAAATAAAAAATATACATAAAAATTTTTATTAAAAAACCTTTCTTATTAATTAAATAATTAAAATTATTAAAAAAATAATTTTGTTTAATAAATAAAATAAGAAGGTTTTTTAAAAAAACGTTATAAATTTTAAAAAAATATATATAATTATTATATTTATAATATTATATTTTTAATTTTTTTCCCAAATAGTATGAAAATTTCCAATTTTATCATTTCTCTTATATGTATGTGATCCAAAATAATCTCTTTGGGCTTGTATCAAATTAGTAGATAAAAATTTTGATCTATAAGAGTCATAATAAGATATTGCAGAAGAGAAAGCAGGAACAGGAATACCTAATTTAATAGCAATAGACACAACTTTTCTTAAAGAAGATTGATACTTGTTAGAAATTTCATAAAAATAAGAATCTAACAAAATGTTTAATAAATTATTATTTTTTTTAAAAGCAATAATAATATTCTCTAAAAATTTTGCTCGAATAATACATCCTTCTCGAAATATTTTTGAAATTTTTGAATAATTAAGATTCCAATTATATTTTTTAGAAGCAGACTTTAATTGAGAAAATCCTTGAGAATAAGCAATAATTTTACTTAAATATAATGACTTTCTAATATCTTCAATAAATTTTTTTTTGTTTAAAATTATAGTTTTTTTTGAAGGACCCATTAATTTTTTAGAAGCTAATATTCTTTCATTTTTAATTTTAGAAATATATCTAAAAAATACAGATTGAGTAATTAATGAAAGTGGTTCTTGTAAATCTAATGCACTTTTACTTGCCCATGAACCAGTTCCTTTTTGAGAAGCAATATCTAAAATTATGTCAATTAAATATTTTTTTTTACATACATCTTTTTTTAAAAATATATTTTTTGTAATTTCAATTAAATAACTATTTAACTCTCCTTTATTCCATTTTTTAAAAATAAAATGTAAATCTTTATTATTTAATTGTAAAATATTTTTTAGTAAAAAATAAGATTCTGAAATTAATTGCATATCAGCATATTCTATTCCATTATGAACCATTTTTACATAATGACCAGAACCATTTGGACCAATGTAATCTACACATGGATCTCCGCATATAGTTTTTGCTGATATTTTTTTAAATATATTCTTAACTAATTTATATGCTTTTATAGAACCTCCTGGCATTATAGAAGGGCCATTTAAAGCTCCTTTTTCTCCACCAGAAATTCCTGCTCCTAAAAAATAAAAACCTTTTTGAGTAATTTCTTTCTCTCTTCGAATAGTATCTTTATAAAAACTATTTCCTCCGTCAATTAATACATCACCTTTACTTAAAAAAGGAATAATTAATTTAATAATTTCATCTGTAGGGTTTCCTGAGGCCACCATTAATAAAATTATTCTTGGTGTTTTCAATGAATTCACAAAACTTTTTATGGAATAAAATGGAAATAATTTATTTTTTGGAAATTTTTTTTTTAATGTATCTATTCTTTTTTTAGATCGATTAAAAATAGATACAGAATAATTATTTCTTTCAATATTTAATGCTAAATTACTACCCATTACTGCCATTCCTACTACACCAATTTTATTCAAAGACATTTTAAATAACCTTTTTTATATCTATATTTTTGTTTATTTTATTTGCTTAATTTTGTAGAAGTTTTTAACATAAATAATATTATCTTTTTATAAAAAATTATTTTTTATATATATCTAATATTTATCTATAATTTATATATATAATTTTTAATATTTATACTTTTTTTTAAAAAATAATTAAAAATTTTTTTAAATTTATATATAATTTTTAAATTTTTATATATTTTATATATACAATCTTTTATAAAAAATATATATCTTATGAAATTAATAAAAAATTTTTATTTTAATAAAAAAATATATATTTTTTAAAATTTATAATATTTGTTATTATATTTAATGTTAAAAAATAAATACATTTTATTAATATTAAATTTTTATATAAAATATTTTATTTAAAATTTTATATATTTCTTACAAAATAATTTTTAAAAAATTTTATATATTTTTAATCAAAAATTTTTTAAAATATTAAAAAATTATAAGTAAAATTAATAAAAATTAAAAATTAAAAAAATTAAAATTTTATTATTAAATACTTTATATTTATTATTTTAATTTAAATCTGAAAATATATTTAATTGATTTTTTTTTAAAAAAATATAAAATTTTTTATATTTTTTTAAAATTTTAAAAATTACTAAAATATATTTTTAGTACATATAAGTAACTATTAAATACTTTAATTTTTAAAAAAATTTTTTAAATTTATAAAATTTTTTATTATATAAAAAATTTATAATATATTTTTTAAAATTTTTTTATTTTTTAATATTTTAACTATAATTTAATTGATTAATTCACTGATAAAAACAAAAATAATTTATAAATATATATACAAATTATTTTATAATAATAAAATTAATTTTTAACAAACAAAATTTATAAAACATATAATTTATTATATCATATCTTTAAAAAAACTTTATTAGCATAATATTAACAAAAATTAAAAATTTAAAATAATATAAAACAAAAATTTATTTTAAATTTATAATATTTACTTTTATAAATTTAATTATATAAAAAAATATTATAATATTTTAATTAATATTTTAACAAACTATAAAAAATATTATTTTAAATAATAAAGACATAAATTAAAAAATTAATAATTATTATTATATAATAATAATAAATATAAAATTAAAAATTATAAAAAAAAATTTAAAAATATTTAAGATTTTTATTTTTTGTAATATTTAATAAATAATACAAAAACTTTAATATAAAAAAATAAAAAAATTATAAAAACGTTTATACTTTACTATATTTTAAGAAATTTTTATAAAATAAATTATAATTTTATAAATTTTTAATAAAAATTTATTTTAAATTTTTATATGTAATAAAAAAATTTTTTAAAAATGTTTATTTAAGATAATAAAAATATAACTTTAAAAAATTTTTAAAAATCTGTTAATACTAATACCGCCCCGGTATTTCCTAAAGATTTAGGTGACTTATGAAAAGCTACAACATTAGGATGTTTAGATAACCATATAGGAACTTGATTTTTCAAAATATTCTTTCCTTGACCATAAATTATATTTATACAATCAATTTTTTTAAATTTACAAAATTGCATTAAATGACCTAATTCTATTTTTGCTTGAAGTCTAGTAAATCCATGTAAATCTAAAAAAATTTTTGGATCATAATAACCAGATTTTAACTTTTTAAATTTAGATAAATCTGAATTTTTTCTAATATAATATAAAGGACTATTATTAAATAATCTTTTGTTATCTTGATAATCTGAAAAATAAAAAATATGTGAATCTACAGAAAAAATATATTTTTTTAAATATCTATTTTTTTTACATGATTGTTTAAAATGAAACACTTTATCTTGAAAAATTTTTTTAGTTCCATTTAAATAATTTTTAAAAATTTTCTGATCCTTTAAATCTAATAATTCTTTTTTCTTCATAATAAAAAATTAAATATACCTCTTTAAAAAATTTTAAAATTTAAATAAAAAATAATTATTTTAACTTATAAAAAAATAAAACAATTATTAAATTTATATCTAATAAAAAAAATTTTTTTAAAATTAAATATTATTAATAGTATCGTACTATATAACTATTTTCAATTATTCTTCTAGTAAAATATGCTAATATAAAATCATTAAAATCAAAAAAAAATTTATAATTAAAAGGACTAAAATTATGTCAGGAAATAGCATAGGAAAAATTTTTACTGTAACTACTTTTGGAGAATCTCATGGAAAAGCTTTAGGTTGTATTATAGATGGAATTCCTCCTAACTTAAAAATATCAAAAAAATATATACAAAAAGAACTCGATAGAAGAAGACCTGGAAAATCTAGATATACTACACCAAGAAATGAACCAGACAAAATAAAAATATTATCTGGAATTTTTAATAATAAAACAACTGGAACTAGTATAGGATTAATTATTTATAATAAGGATAAAAGATCTCAAGATTATAAAAAAATTAAAAATTTATATCGTCCTGGACATGCTGATTTTACTTATGAAAAAAAATATGGAATTAGAGATTATAGAGGGGGAGGTCGATCATCTGCTAGAGAAACAGCTATGAGAGTAGCTGCAGGTGCTATTGCTAAAAAATATTTAAAAGATCATCATAATATTAAAATTCAAGGATATTTATCACAAATAGGAAAAATTAAATGCAAATTAAAATGCATAAAAACTATAGAAAAAAATTGTTTTTTTTGTCCTGATCAAAAAAAAATTCCTGAAATTATTAAATTAATTAAAAACATAAAAAAAAAGGGCAATTCAATAGGAGCAAAAGTTAATGTAATTATTAAAAATGTTCCTATAGGATTAGGAGAACCTGTCTTTGATAAATTAAATGCTGAATTAGCTCATTCTATTATGAGTATAAATGCCGTAAAAGGAATAGAAATAGGTGATGGATTTAATGTAATTGAAAAATTAGGATCCAATAGCAGAGATGCTATAAATAAAAAAGGATTTTTAACAAATTATTCAGGAGGAATTTTAGGGGGAATAAGTAATGGTGAAAATATCATAATAAAAACTGCTTTTAAACCTACTTCAAGCATTAAAATACCAATATCTAGTATTAATAATAAAAATAAAAAAAAAATAGTAATAACAAAAGGCCGTCATGATCCATGTGTAGGAATTAGAGCAGTTCCCATCGTAGAAGCTATGAGTGCTATTACAATTATGGATCATTTATTAAGATTTAAAGCACAATGTCGTTAAAGCAAAAAAAAAAAAAAAAAAAAAAAATTAAAAAATTTTATAAAATACTTTTATTATCGCTATAAAAACTTAATTTTATAAAAAATCATAAAACTTTAAAACTTAATTATTAAAATTATAAAAAATAATTCAAAATTAAAATAAATAATTCTGGAAATAAAAAAATGTTTAAAGGAAACATTGTTGCGCTTATTACACCTATGGATAACAAAGGAAAAATTTGTTATAAAAGTTTAGAAAAAATTATAAAATACCATATAAAAAATAAAACTAAAGCTATCGTCTCTGTAGGCACTACAGGTGAATCATCTACTTTAAACAAATCTGAACATTTTGAAGTAGTACTACAAACATTAAAATTGTCAAATAATAAAATACCTATTATAGCAGGAACAGGTGCTAATTCTACAGAAGAAGCAATAACTTTAACAAAAAAATTTGAAAAAATTGGAATATCTGCTTGTTTAAGTGTTACCCCTTATTATAATAAACCTACACAAAAAGGGTTATATCAACATTTTAAAAAAATCTCTGAAAATACAGATCTACCTCAAATTTTATATAATGTTCCATCAAGAACAGGATGCGATTTACTTCCAAAAACAATTTCTCTACTTTCTAAATTTAATAACATAATTGGAATAAAAGAAGCTAGTGGAAATTTATCTAGAATAAATATGATAAAACGTCTAGTTGAAAAAAAATTTATTATTTTAGGTGGAGATGATATTACTGCTATTGATTGTATGCAATTAGGCGGAGATGGAATCATTTCAGTAACTTCTAATATAGCTGCTAAAGAAATGTCTAACATTTGTTCATTATCATTAAATAAAAAATTTTTAGAAGCACGTAAAATCAATGAAAAAATTATTGATTTCCATAAATTTTTATTTATCGAACCTAATCCAATTCCAGTAAAATGGATTTTAAAAAAATTTGGATTAATAAAAAGCTCTCAATTAAGATTACCTTTGACTAAACTATCTAATTCTTCTAAAAATATTTTATTGAAAAAACTAAAAAATAATAAATTTTTTTTAAAAAATATAAAATGTTTATAAAATATTTAATTAAACACAGAATCAAGGATGAAAATCTGTGTTTTATAAATAATTTCTACTATTTATTAATAAAAATGTTTTTTAATGTTAATTCATAAATTTTTTGTAAATTTTTTAAATCATTTATATTTGCGCATTCATTTACTTTATGAATGGTAGAATTAATAAGGCCAAACTCTAAAATTTCACAATCCATTTTATTAACAAATCTTCCATCAGAAGTTCCTCCTGAAGTAGAAGTAGAAGATTTTAAATTTACTACTTGTTTTATTGATTTTTTTAAAATTGACAAAAATTTTTTTTTTTTTGTTAAAAATGGATGTCCTGAAAAAAACCAATAAATAGAATTTTTTAATTTATGCTTTAACAATAAAAATTTAATTTTTTTTTTTATTACTTGTAATGTAATTTCTGTATTAAACCGAATATTTAAATTTACTTGTAAAGATCCTGGAACTACATTACTACAATTTTTTTCTCCAGAATGAATCCCAGATATTTGTAAACTACTTTTAGAAAAAAAAAAATTTCCATTGTCCCATTTTAAGTTAATCAAATCATTTAAAAAAGGAATACTTTTATGAATAGGATTTTCTAAAAGTTTCGGATAAGCAATATGTCCCTGTATTCCATAAATTTTAATTTGAATATTTAAAGAGCCTCTTCGACCATTTTTTATAGTATCTCCTAATTTTTTTTTATTAGTAGGTTCTCCTATTAAACAATATTTTATGATTTCATTTTTTCTTAATAAATATTCTATAACTTTTTTAGTTCCATCTAAAGCTTTAGATTCTTCATCTGAAGTAATTAAAAAAGATATCTTTCCTAAATAATTAGGATATTTTTTAACAAAATTTTCTACAGCAATAACCATTGCAGCTATCGACCCTTTCATATCAGAAATTCCTCTTCCATAAAGAATATTGTTTTCTATAGTAGGTTTAAAAGGGTTAAATTTCCATTGATTAAGATTTCCAGGTGGAACAACATCAGTATGACCTAAAAATACAAAATTATCTCCATAACCCTTATAAGCCCATAAATTATTTGTATTATTAAAAATAAAATTTTTTATTATAAATCCAATTTTTTTTAAACGAAGAGAAATAATGTCCTGACAACCTAAATCTAAGGGACTAATTGAAGGGATAGATACTAATTTTTTTGCTAACTTTACAACTTTATAATCCATAATTGTTATCTCAAATTCATATTATATCAAATGTTTATCTCAAATGTAAAATTGATAGTAAAATCTTAAATAATTATAAAAAATTTTTAAAAAGATAAATATTTATTAAAAATAAATATTTATCTTTTCAAATTTAAAATAATATTTTTTTAAAAACTTTAAAAAGTATATAATTTTTTAATAAATTCTATTATTATTTTATAATATGTATAAAAAAATATTAAAAATTTATTTTTTAAGTATATTGTTTTTTTTTATTAATGCTAAAGATTTTTTTAAAATGTTTTCTAAAGTAAAACCATATCGAATAAATAAATCTTTTGCTGGAGCAGATTCTCCAAACGTATTCATTCCAATTATTTTACCTTGTAATCCAACATATTTATACCAAAAATCAGATGTACTAGCTTCAATAGCTACACGATTTTTTATCTTTGATGGTAAAATTTTTTCTTTATAAGATTTATTTTGACTATCAAACACATCTGTAGAAGGCATAGAAACTACTCTAGTAAAATATCCCATATTACTCATTTTTTGTGCTACTAAAAAAGCTAATTTTAATTCTGAACCAGTAGCAATAAATATTATATCTAAAGTTTTATTATTTACAAAATCTTTTAAAATATAAGCTCCCAAAGCAATATCTTTATATCTTCTTTTAAATTTAGAAAAACAACATAAATCTTGTCTAGATAAAACTAATGCAGTAGGACCATTTTTTTTTTCTAAAGCATATTTCCAAGAAACTGCTGTTTCTAAAGCATCTGCTGGTCTCCATACACTTAAATTCGGAGTTAATCTCAAAGTAGAAATTTGTTCTACAGGTTGATGTGTAGGTCCATCTTCCCCTAATCCTATAGAATCATGAGTATATATAAAAATATGTCGAATTTTCATTAAAGAGGCCATGCGAACTGCATTTCTTGAATATTCTGAAAAAATTAAAAAAGTTGCTGTAAAAGGAATAAATCCTTTATATTGAGAAATTCCATTCGCAATTGCTGTCATACCAAACTCTCGAACTCCATAATGTATATAATTTCCTGAAGAATATTTATGAATAGGTTTTGACCCAGACCATTGAGTTAAATTACTAGGAGCTAAATCTGCAGATCCTCCAAACAATTCAGGAAAAATAGGAGAAATAAATTCTAATATATCTTGAGAAATTTTTCTAGTAGAATAATTTTCATGAGATTTATTAAAAAATTTAATTAATTTTTCAAATTTTAATTTCCAATCTAATGGAAAATTTCCTTTTATTCTTCTAATATATTCTTTAGATAAATAAGGATATTTTAAGCAATAATCAGAGAACTTTTTATTCCATTTTTTTTCTAATATTTTCCCCTTTTTTGTAAAATCCCATAATTTATAAACATGTTTAGGAATTTCAAATTTGTCATACTTCCAATTTAATTTTTTTTTAGTTAAAAGAATTTCATTTTCTCCTAAAGGAGCTCCATGAGATTGTTCAGTTCCAGATTTATTAGGAGATCCAAAGCCAATAATAGTTCTACAAATTATAATAGAAGGTTTATCTAAAACAGATTGACATTTTTTTATTGCTTTTGAAATACTATTAATATTATGCCCATCAACTTCTGAAATAACATGCCAATTATACGCTTTAAATCTTTTTTCAGTATTATCAGAAAACCAATTTTTAGTTTTTCCATCAATAGAAATATCATTTTTATCATAAAAAACAATTAGTTTTCCTAATTTCCAAGTACCTGCTAATGAACAACATTCATGAGAAATACCTTCCATTAAACATCCATCTCCAACAAAAACATATGTATAATGATCAACTATCTTAAAATTTGGTCTATTAAAATATGAACCAAAAGTTTTTTCAGATAAAGCCATTCCAACACCTACAGCCAAACCTTGACCTAAAGGTCCTGTTGTAGTTTCTACACCTGGAGTATGACTATATTCTGGATGACCTGGAGTTTTTGAGTTTAATTGTCTAAAATTCTTTAAATCTAAAATTGAAACATCATAACCAGTTAAATGTAATAAACTATATAATAATATAGAAGCATGTCCATTTGATAAAATAAATCTATCTCTATTTGCCCAAAATGGATTTTTTGGATTATGTTTTAAAAATTTTCTCCATAAAACTGAAGCAATATCAGCCATTCCCATAGGAGCTCCAGGATGACCTGAATTTGCCTTTTGCACAGAATCCATACTTAAAGCTCTTAAAGCATTTGATAAATCTTTATTTTTATCAATCATTTTTTTTCCAGTTTTAATATTATAAATTTTTATAAATTTTATTTAATTTTTTATTTTATTATATTTTTTTTGATATTATACTTTCTAAAATTAATTGATCAGAATTAAAATTTTTAATTCCTTCAGATAATTTTTCTACAGCCATTAAATCTTCATTATGAAACCAACGAAAATCTGATTCTGTTAAGATATTGTTTAAATTTTTTAATTTTTTTTTAGGTATTAATAATTTTTTTGAAATAGGTTTATAACAATTTTTTAATTGATTTAATAAATTAGGAGAAATTGTTAATCGATCACAACCAGACAATTCTAAAATTTGTTCAACATTTCTAAAACTCGCTCCCATAATTATTGTTTTATAATCATATTTTTTATAATAATCAAAAATTTTTTTGACAGATTCTACTCCAGGATCTTTTCCTAATTTATATTTAAAAGTAGGATTTTTAGTTACATACCAATCAAATATTCTTCCTACAAAAGGAGATATTAAAAATACATTAGCTTCAGCACATGCTTGAGCTTGAGCAAAAGAAAATAACAATGTCATATTACAATTAATATTATCTTTTTTTAATTCTTTTGCAGCTTGAATACATTCCCATGTAGAAGCTAACTTAATTAATACTCTAGATCTACTAATTCCTTTTTCTTCATATAACGAAATTAACTCATAAGCTTTTTTAATGCATTCATCTTTATTAAAAGATAATCTTGCATCTACTTCACTCGAAATAAAACCATCAATAACTTTTAATATTTTAATTCCAATTTCTACTATAATTTTGTCAATACAAGTTTTTATTCTAGAATTTAAGAACTTACATTTTTTTTTACTATATAAAATAGCATTTTGGACTAAAGATTCATACTTCTTAGATTGAACTACTTGTAAAATTAAAGAAGGATTTGTAGTTGCATCTTCAGGAGAATATTTCCTAATAAAATCAATATCTCCACTATCAACTACAACTTTAGTATATTTTTTTAATTGCTCTAATTGATTAACTTTGATATTATTCATAATAAAATTATCTCTATTGTTGTAATATTTATTTATATAATTATATTATAATTCAAAATTTTAATATTTTATAAAATATTAATTTTAAAATTTTTTTAATATTAAAGATGCATTTGTTCCTCCAAATCCAAAATTATTGATCATTGCAATATTAATACTAACATCTTTTTTTTTTTGTATAAGATTTATATTTTTTGAAAATTTATCTAATTTTACAATATTTTGATTTGGAGCTACAAAATTATTTTGAAACATTAAAATTGTATTTATAATTGCATGTACACCAGAAGCACCTAAAGAATGACCAGTAATAGATTTCGTAGAAGAAATCAATATTTTTTTTAAATCACGTTTTTTAAAAATTTTTAAAATAGCTTTTAATTCATTTAAATCACCAATTTTAGTAGATGTTCCATGAGTATTTATATAATCTATTTTATGTTTATGATAAAATATTTGTTTAAGAGCATTTTTCATGCATCTTAATACACCTTTTTTTGAAGGAAAAAACATACTATGTCCATCTGACGAAGTACCATATCCAATAATTTCAGCATAAATTCTTGCGTTTCTTGAAAGTGCATGATTCATCTCTTCTAAAACTAAAATACCACTTCCTGAAGAAATTACAAAACCATCACGATTTATATCATAAGGTCTAGAAGATTCTTTAGGGGAAAAATTAAATTTTTTTGATAATACTCCTAAAATATCAAAAAAACAAGCTAAATTAACATTTAATTCTTCTGATCCTCCGGAAAAAATTATATTTTGTTTTCCAGAACGTATTAATTCATAAGCATGACCAATACAATGAGAAGAAGTTGCACATGCTGAACTCATAGAATATGTTGTTCCATAAATTTTAAAAATAGTTGATAAACAAGCAGAAATATTAGAAGGCATAGTTTTAAATAATAAATATGGATCTAATTTAATTTTTTTAAAGTTTTTAGATTGAATAATATTATCTTTGGAATTAAAAAATAATTTTTCAAAATTTAAATATCCACATCCAGATCCTACAATTACGCCTATATTAGAATTTTTTTTATATTGAAAATTTTTTAAAAAAGCATCTTGTATAGCTTCCATCATAGAAATATATGCATAAAAACTAGAAAAATTCATATATTTTAACATTTTTAAATCATGAAATAATTTTTTTGAAAAATTATTTTTTATAGGAGCCCAAACATTACTTTTTAATCCAAAATTTTTCATTTCTTTAGAAAAAGAAATACCTGAAATACTATTTTTTAAAGATTTTTCAACTTCTAATTTATTATTTCCAATGCTAGAAATAATGCCTAAACCAGTAATAACTACTCTTTTCACAAAATTTCTCTTTAAATTTTATATATTTTAAAAAATTTTATTATTTTAGAAAATTTTATAAATTACAAATATTTTAAAAAATTTAATTTTTAAAATTAAAAAATCAATTTTGAACTTATTAAAGATTAAAAAAAAGTTAAATATGAAAACAGGAACTCTATATATTATAGCTACTCCTATCGGTAATATTAAAGATATTACTTATCGAGCTATTAAAATTTTAAAAAAAATAGATTTTATTCTCGCAGAAAATTGTTTTAATACATTAAAAATTTTAAAAAAGTTTAAAATTAAAAAAAAAATGATTTCTTTTCATGAACATAATGAAAAAAAAAAATTATCATCTATCATTTTAAAATTAAAAAATAATTATAAAATAGCTTTAATTTCAAATGCAGGAACCCCCCTTATTAATGATCCTGGCTTTAATTTAGTTAAAAAATGCCATAAAAAAAAAATAAAAGTTGTTCCAATTCCAGGGGCATGCGCTGCAATTACTGCGCTATGTTCTTCGGGAATTTCTTCAAATAAATTTTTATATGTAGGATTTTTGCCATTAAAAAAAAAAAAATGTATAAAAACATTAAAAAAACTATCAATTCAAAAATTTACTCTTATTATTTACGAGTCTAAATATCGAATTATAAATAATTTAAAAAGAATTTCAAAAATTTTTGAAAAAAATAGAAAAATTACTATTGCTAGAGAACTAACAAAATATTGGGAAAATATTTATCAAACAAAAGTAGGAAATTTAATAAAAATAATTAAAAAAAAAAAAATAATTTTTAAAGGAGAATTTGTTATAATCATCGAAAAATATAAAAAAAAGTTAAAATCTTTTTTTAAATTTAAAAAAATTTCTAAAAAAAAAAAAATAATTTTAAAAATTTTAAAAAAAAAGCTGTCTTGCTCAAAAGCTGCATATATAGCATCGAAAATTTTTTTAAAAAAAAAAAAATTTTTCTATAAATATTTTATGAAATTAAAAAAATGACAAAACAAAAAAAATAATATATCATTGATAATGAAGTTGGCTAAACAGTCGCTCTTTGTATATAAATTTTATTATATATAAAATTATAGTAAAAATAAAATAAAAGAGAGGAAAGTCCGGGCTCCATAGGACAAAGTGCCAGATAACATCTGGGAATATTGTTATAATTTAAATAATAATAATTAATAAATTTTTTATAACAATATTACGAATTAGTGCCTCAGAAAAAAAACCGCTTATTATTTAATATTATTTGAAAAAAATAAATAAATAAATAATTAGTAAGGGTGAAAAGGTACGGTAAGAGCGTACCGTATAATTGGTAACAATTATAGCTTGGTAAACTCCACTTGGAGCAAGGTCAAATATAGGTTTATTTAAAACATGGTCCATGATTAAACCAGGGTAGACCGCTAGAACTAAATAGTGATATTTAGTCCAGATAAATGACTGTATAATTACAGAACCCGGCTTATTTCGCCAACTTCATAAAAAACTATATATAAAATATAATAATTTTTTATTAAAAAAAATTTTATTTATAAATATTAAATTTAAATTAAAGACCCGAAATATTTGCAGATTTAACCAAAATAGAACCAGATAAAATTTCATTTTTAAAATTTGTATCATTACTCATACATATTATGTTTTTATAAATTTTTTTTAAATTTCCAGAAACAGTTATTTCACTAATAGGATATTTAATTTTAGAATTTTCAACCCAAAACCCTGAAGCTCCTCTAGAATAGTTTCCAGTATTAATATCTACACCCTGACCCATTAATTCATTAATAATTACTCCAGTTTTCATTTTTTTTAATAAATCTTTAAAAAAAAATTTTTGATTTAAAGTATTAGAAAAAATCCAATTATAAATTTCACCAGAATTTCCTGTATTTTTTAAATTTAATCTGTTTGAAGAATAATTATCTAATAACCAAGTTTTTAAAATACCATTTTTAATAATATATTTAGGTTTAGAAAAAATACCTTCATTATCAAATAAACGAGATCCTAACCCTCCTAAAAGTTGAGAATTTTCAAAAATGTTTAACCAACTAGGAAATATCTTTTTATTCAAAAAATTTAATAAAAAAGTAGATTTTTTATAAACATTCACTCCTTGAATAGCATAAAATAAATGTTTAAACAAACTGTTTGAAATTTCTTTAGAAAAAATTACTGGTATTTTTTGACTAATAATTTTTTTAGAATTTAATTTTTTTAAAACCATTTTAGAGCATTTTTCTCCAATTTTTTTAGGTTTATCTAAAGTATTAAAATTTCTAGATAATGTATAATTAAAATTACTTTTAACAGAACTTTTATTTTTTGCTAACACAGAAATTGACAAAAAATATATACTAGTTTTATAAGATTTTATTATATTATAAGTATTTCCAAAAACAAAAATACTATTACTACTATAAAAATTACTACCTTCACTATTAAAAATTTTATGATCAAAATTTATTGAATAATTTTCAGTTAAAATAGTTAATTTTAAAATTTCTTTTAAAGTATACATTATGGGATAAAATGTTTTTAAATCTACATAATCTGAAAAAAAATATTTTTTTTTAGGAACTATTAAATATTTATCTAAATATGTTTGTTCAGAAATTTCAATAGCAGTAAAAATTGTTTTTTTTATAGAACTCCATTTTAAATTATTAGAAGAAGCAGAACCTTTTCTATTATTTTTATACACTATTATAGATATATATATATCATCATTTAATTCTAATGTTTCTAACTTCCCAGTTCTTATTAAAAAGTTATGACCAATACTCTTTTTAATTGAAACTTCTGCATAATCAACTTTATTTTTTAAAAATTTTAAAGATTTTACTACAATTGTTTTTAATAAATCTTCATATTTTAAAAACTTTTTTATATTTAACATAAAATATTGTCTCAACAAAAGTTTATAATAAAAATTACTATTAAAAATACTAAAAAATTTTTTAATAATAAACAAATTTATTTTACATATTATATAATAAAATTATATTTTATTATATCATCATCAATTTTAGTTCTTACAAAAAATTAAAATTTAATCAAAAAAACATCTATTAAAATAAATACTATATTATAATAATAAAAAATAAAAATAATTTTTTAAATTCAAAATTTAGAGAAATCAAAAATGAATCTTAAAAATAAATTTTACAAAAATTTTTATGTAAAAATTGAAATATCAGCTAATTCAGATCCTATAAAATACGAAATACACAAAAATAATTTAATTGTAGATAGATTTATTCCTACATCTATGCATTATCCATGTAATTATGGTTATATTAAAAAAACTCTTTCTTTAGATAAAGATCCTTTGGATGCTCTGGTTATTACTCCTTATCCTTTAGCTCCATTATCTATTATAAAATGTAGAACAATTGGGATTTTGAATATGGAAGATGAATCTGGGATAGATTTTAAAATTTTATGTGTTCCTCACAAAAGTATTTCAGAAGAATATAACTTTATAAAAAACATTTCAGATATATCAGAAATTGTATTAAAAAAAATTACTCATTTTTTCAAATATTATAAAAATTTAGAAAATAATAAATGGTCTAAAGTAAAAAATTGGGGAAATAAAAAAAAATCACAAAAAATAATAGAAAATTCTTATAAAAAATATTTAAAAAAAAAAAAAAATTAAATATAAAATTATTATAATATAAATTGTACTTGTTATATTTACATATAAAAATATATTAAGAAATTTTAAAAATTAATTTATTAAAAAAATTAACTTTTACCAATAATTATTAACACTGGATAATTAAATTTTATGTCTAAAATTTGTCAACTTACAAAAAAAAAATCAATGTTTGGAAACAAAAGATCTCATGCTTTAAATTCTTCTAAAAGACGTTTTTACCCTAATATAAAAAAAAAAAAATTTTGGTCATTTGATAAAAAAAGATTTGTAAAATTAAAAATTTCAAACAAAGGAACCCGAATTATTAATAAAAAAGGTATAGATACAATATTAAAAAATATATAATAATTTTAATAAAAAAACTTAATTTTGGATGATAATAAATATGGCAAAAAGTTCTAGATTAACCATTAAACTTATTTCTAGTGCAAAAACAGGTCATTATTATACTACGACTAAAAATAAAAGAAATAATTCTAAAAAATTAATTTTAAAAAAATATGATCCAATAATTAGAAAAAGAGTATTATATAAAGAATATAAAATAAAATAAAAAAATTTTTATAAAATAAAAAAACTTTATAAATATAGTATAAAAATTTTTTATACTATATTTAAAAACTCTAAAACTTTAAAAATTAAAAATTTATATCATTTTCTTATATCAAAAAAAATTTAAATATAAAAAAATTTTTAAAAATTTTTATTTTAAAATATCAAAAATTAAATAATAATATTTATTTAAAAAAATTTTTATAAAATTAATAATAAAAAAAATTGAATGATTTAAAATATATAACATTATAATAATATTAAGTGAAAAACCAATTGTTATAAAAGAAATTTGAGGAATAAACTTATTTAAAAAACCTAACAATAAATTTAATAAAATAAAAATAATTACAAAAGGTAAAATTAAATTAATGCTATAAAAAAAATTAATTTTAAAAAATTTCAAAAATATAAAAATAAAATTTTTTAAAATAATTTTATTTAATAATGGAAAATAAAAAAAACTATTCATTAAAATAAATAAACCTATTATATGACCATTCATAAATAAAAAAACTAACAATAATAATAAGTTAAAAAATTTAGACAAAATTGGTTGAAACAAATGATTGTTTAAATTAATAGAATTTGCAAATGATAAACCTATTTGTGAACTTAAAACTTCTCCCATAAAACTAGAAATTGATAAAATACAAAAAAAATGAAATCCAATAATAGATCCAATTAATATTTGATTAAATAATATTAAAATAAATTTTTCATCTAACAATGAAATATATGGATTATATGTAAAAGGCACTATTAAACCACTCAATATTAATGCATAAATTATTTTACTAGTTAAACTAAATAATTTATCATTAAAAATTGGTATAAAAAACATTGAAGTAAATATTCGTAAAAAAACTAATATAAAACAAGATATTTGAGATAAAAAATTTAAATTGTTAAAAATTTCCATCATAATTTATAAATAAAAAATTAATTAAGACCTAAAATAATAATGTTAGTAAGAATATCTTGCATATAATTTACTAAAATTTGTATCATCCAAGAACCTAAAAAAAATAAAATAAAAATTAATGAAATAATTTTAGGAAAAAATGATAAATTTTGCTCATTAATTTGAGTAACAGTCTGAAAAATACTAATTATTAAACCAATAAACAAAATTGATAATAATAAAGGAGAAGATAAAATTAAAAAAATTTTACTAGAATTAAAAAATAAAATTGATACTGGCTCAATGTCCATTTTATCCTGTCTAAAAATTAATTATTTAAATTTTTTGTATTTTTTTATCAATAATAAAAACTTTTTATTAAAGAATTTATTAATAATTTCCAACCATCTGATAAAACAAAAATCATAATTTTAAATGGTAAAGAAATTGTAGATGGAGGAATCATCATCATTCCTAAAGACATTAAAATACTTGCTACAATTAAATCTATAATTAAAAAAGGAACAAATATAGTAAAACCTATTTTAAATGCAGTAGTTAATTCACTTGTTATAAATGAAGGAATTAATACCATTAAAGGAACATCATTAAAATTTTTACTATTATTTACATGAGCAAATTTAGAAAATAACATTAAATCTGATTTTCTAGTTTGTGAAAACATAAATTTTTTTAATGGAATAATTCCTTCCTGCAAAGCATCACTAAAAACAATTTCTTTTTTTATATATGGAACATATGAATTTTTATATATCGTATTTAAAGTAGGATTCATTACAAAAAATGTTAAAAATAAAGATAATCCTATTAATACCTGATTAGGAGGAGAGTAAGGAGTACCTAATGCATTTCTTAATAGACTAAAAACAATTATTATTCTTGTAAAAGCTGTTGTCATTAAAATAATGATAGGAATAAAAGTTAATAATAATGTGAATATTAAGGTTGGAATAGAAATAGATAAATTGTTATTATTCGATAAAAAATTGCTTATAGATGAAAATATTTCATTATTTTTTGATGGTAATAATTCTTGAGAATAAGAAAAATGACTAAAAAAAAAAAAAAAAATTATTAAAAGACGATTCATGTCTATTATTCCACTGTAAAATATTTTTATTAATTTTATATAATAATTATTCTAAATTTTTTTGTTTCTTTGAAAACTTATGCAAGCATACAATATTTTTGGAAGAAACACCAAGAACTAATGTGACATTTTTAATATCTATAACAAAAATATTATTTTTTTTATCAAGACATATTTGAGATTTCATTTTAATCATTGTATTTCTTTTCATAAAAATAAAAAATTTAATTTGTATAAATGCTAATACTACCATAAAAAAAATGATAATTAATTTAAAATAATTTAAATTTATATAATTTATTATTATCTTAAAATAATGATGCATATTTTCCATGTTAAAAAATTTCATATTTAAATTATTTGTATTTAAAAAATCAAATTTTTTTGAAAAAATACTCATTTATTTTTCCTAAAAATATTATAAAATTTATTTTTTTTTAAAAGAATTTTTTATTAAATTTAATATCTTTACTCCATATCTATTTTTTTTAAATATTATCTTTCCTTTTGCTACTAAACAATTATTAACAAAAATACTTAATAAATCTTTTGATTTTTTACTAAAAAAAATTATAGATCCTTTTGATAATTTTAAAAGCTCTTTAATAGTAATATTTGCATAACCTAATTTTATTATTATGTTCATAGATAAATTAGAAATAAACTTTAAATCTTTAAATTTAAAATTTTTATTCTTTTTAAAATTTTTATACTTTTTTTCTAATTTTATATTATCTTTATAAACATCTTTTTTATTTTTATTATAAATACTTATTTTTTTCATTATTATACTCTATATTCAATTTTTAATTTATAAAAAATTTATTTAATTTTTAAAAATTAAAAATTTTTATTTTAATAATATTTTATTAAAATAATAAAAATAAAATGTATTATTTTTTAAACATTGAACATTCTTAATATTATTAATTTTATTTTTAAATCTTATATTTTTTTTAATTTCTAAAATATAAATAAAGAAATATGACATATTTTATTTATTTTTTTTAATAAAAATAATGCAATTAGTTTATTAAATTTTAACTAATTTAATTTTTTTAATAAATTGTATAACTAATATTTTAATCAATAAAAACTTTTTAAAAATTATTTATAAAAAATAGTTTTAAAATAAATACATAATACAATTATAACAATATATTCTGCTAATTATTAATTAATAATATATTAAAAAATAAAAAAATTTAATAAAAAATTATTAAAAAATTTATTTTTAAAATATTTTATATAATTTTAAATTTTAAACAATATTTGTACAAATTAGTATTTATTGTTAAAAAAAATTTTTAAAATTTTATAAATTTTATATTTCTATTTTTATAAATTTTTTTAAAATATAATTATAATTCATATGAATTTTATTATTAAAAAATATAATTTTATAAATTATTATAAATATACATCAATTTTTTATAAAAATTTATAATAAACATATTAATTTTAGTTGATTTTTTAAAAAATATTTATTTAATATTTTTTAAGTTTTTATAAAAAAATTATTTTTTATTAATATTTTTATTAATTACTAAATTACTAATTAATTAATTACTAATTAATTAATTAGTAATTAATTAATTAATAAAAAATATTTAATAAAATTATTTATATTTTTTTATAAAAAAAATAAAAAATAATTTAATTTTTTAAAAATAATTTTATACTTTTGTTAATAAAAAAAATAATAAAAAATTATTTAATATCAGTTAATAAATAAATAACAATATTTAATAAAATTACTATTTATATCAAAAAAAAATTTTTATATTTTTTGTGTTAAATTTTAATATATAATTTATATATAAACTTATTTAAATAAAAAAATATTTGTAAACTATTTTAAAAACATTCTAAATAAAATAATATCATTTATAAATTTTAAACTATAAAAATATTTTTTATCATTTAAATTAAAATATATAAAAAAAGATATTTAATATATTAAAATTATAAAATTTTTAAATTTTATAAAACTTAAATTAATTATTTAATATTAAAATTATTTTTTACTATTAAAATTTTTATTTATTAAAATATATTTAATACTATCTACAACTTTTAATCTAGCTCGTTGAATATCCTCTTCATAAAAACGAATATTTTTATAAGACATGCTATTATATTTTATTAATTCTAAAGGATTCATATGAATCAAAATTTTATTTTGTAAATTTTTATTAATATTTGATAAAGCAACATAAATATCTAAAATAGTATTTGAACGTATTAATAATTTTATATCTTTTTTTTTAAAAGCAAAAATATTATAAAAATTTAATATATTTTTTTGAATTTTATAAAAAATTGTATGATCTTTTTTACTGATTTTAGATAAAGATTTTTTTTTTAAATCATTATTAAAAAGATATAAAATTTCTGATACTGCTTTATGACCAGGAGATTTAAAGAAATTTTTTCTTTTTTCTAAATTTTTTAATAATTCAATTAAAATTTTACCAAATTTTAAAAAATTTTTTTTTTTTAATACAGAAAAATTAGAAATTCTAAGTAAAACTTCATCCATAAAACTTTTTTTCATCATTAATAAAACTTGATATGAAATTTCTCGTTTTAAAAAATATAAAATCATAGATACAATTTTAGCATCTTCATGTTTTAATAATTTATAAACTTTTTTATATTTCATCCTGTTTAATTTACAAATACTTTTTTTAATTTTAATTTGCAATAAAACATTTTTTAAATCTTTTTTTACATTTTTTTTAATATTAGACTTGTCACAAATAATTTTTAAACTTTCTCGATTAAAATTTACTATCTTATTAACTTTTTTAAGATCTTTTTTATAATTTAAAAATACTTTTAATATTTCCTTAAAAGAAACTTTATTAATTTTTAAAATTTCTTTAAATAAAACAAACTTTTCTTTAGAAGAAAAATTTTTTAATACCTTAACAAAACATTTAGATTTTAATGAAATTAATAAAATAGCACTTTTTTTTACTCCATATTTAGATATCATGATTTATTTATCCAATGTTTAATAATTCTAGATATTACTTTAGGTTCATTATTTGAAATGTTTAAAATATATTTTGTAAATTTTTTTTTGTTTTTTAATAATTTAGATAATTTTTTAGAATATTTTTTTTTTATTTTTAATTTCTCAGAATATTTTTTTTGAGCTTCATCATATAATCTTAAAGAATTTAGATAATCCAATTGTTTATTTTGCTCTAATTGCAAATTAAAACTTGGAAATTTCTTTTTAAATAATAAAAAGAAAATAATTAAAAAAAATATTTCCGCAAAAAATGAAGTTAAAAACTTATAAAAATAATTTTTTTTAAGAATTTTTAGTTGTGTATTTAAAAAATTATCATATGAAAAAAATTGTAATTTTTTAGATGTATCTAAATTTACACAGTTATAATTAAATTTTTTAAATGAATTATTATATTTTAAAATATTTTTTTTAATTATTTCTGTTTTTTTTAAATCATTGAAAAAAAAAGGATAATATTTTTTATAATCATTAATATTTTTAAAAAAATTTAAGAATGTAATAAAAGATATAGAATGTTTATTTTTTAAAACTTTAACATTGCAATAATAAACTTTAGAATTTAAAAAAATATTAAAAATTTTAAGACGTTCAGTATTATTTTCTAAATAAGAAAAAAAATTCTTATGTGATAAAATAATTTTTTTTAGATCCCAATAATTGTATACTTTTAAATCACGTTTATATGCTGGAAATTTATTAGAATTATATTGATCAAAATTTAAAGCACAAAAACTTTTAATATTTTTATATTGAAACGCGTGAAATACACAATAATTAATCATGTTATTATTTTTTAAAGAAAAATAACTATGTAAAGCTTTTTTGCTTTTTTTATGCATTAAAAAATTTTTATTTAATAAATTTCCGAATTGATCTATTATGGATATTTTATTTAAAGACAAACCAGATACACTATTAGAGACAAAATACAAAATTGAATTTATTAAATTGTCTTTATTAAAAAATCTTGTATAATTAACATCTAAAAATATAGCAGCAGAAACAACATTATTATTATCTATTCCAGTATTTTCTAAAATATAATTTTTAGGAAAAGCAATATGTATTCTTGCTTGATTAATAGAATATAATTTTTTTATGGTATTTGAAAGCTCTCCTTCTAAAGATCTTTGAAAATTTATTTTTTCAACAAATGAACTCACTCCAAATTTTTCTTCATCTAAAAGTTTAAATCCAGGTAACTCTTCATTTGAAAAAATATTTTTTTGAGAAAATTCTTGACTTAAAGTTTCAAATTCATTTTTTTTTACTAAAATAGTATTAAAAAAGTTATCAGATTTATAAGAAATATTTAAATTTGTTAATTTATTTTTAATATTTTCAAAATCTTTATATGGTAAATTATTATACAATATTTTATATTCTGGCTTTTTATAGTTAAAATTTTCTATATGATAAAAAATTGTTAATGAAATAAATAAAGAAAATATAACTAAATAAAAAAGGTTTTTAGTTAAATAAGAAAAAAAATTTGTTATGTAATATTTATAATTTTTTAAAAAAAAATCTTTTGAAGTATTTATTTTCATAAATAAAAATCCTAAAATTAAACTCTTAAAATTATGTAGTAAAAATATAATTATATAAAAAATTTTTTATAATAAAAAATAAAAATTAATATAAAAAATTAAAAATTAAATTATAAATTAAAAAAAATAATATAAAATAAATAAAATACATTATTAAAAAAATAAAAAAATTTTTTATAAAAAAAGTTATAATAAAAAATTAAAAAGATTTTAAAATAAAACTTTTTAAGCTTAATTGTTTATATGCTCTTTTTAATTAATTTTAATATATATATTATTATATTAATATAAAAAATTATACGAAATTTTTAAATAATTAAACATTTTTTAATTAATTATTGTCAAACATTATAATGAATTATAATGCTATTGAAAGGTAAAATAAAATTATGCAAATTAAGTATATAAAATTTTTAAAAAATTTAAATATAAATAACAATTTTCTTATAAAAAATAATAATATAACTATAAATACAAAAAATTTTTTAAAAAAAAAATTTTTTAATTGTCTCAAATTAAACATTTTAACAAATAAAAATGATTTTTATTATTATATATCTTCTGAATTAAAAAAAATCATAAATCTTCAAAAAATCGCAAAAAACCAAGAGAAAAAAATTTTTAATGAAAAAAATAAAATTTATTCATTAAAATATAAAAATCTTAAAAATATACAAAAATTTAATTTAAAAATACAAATGTACAAAAATATTGGAGAAAAAATTATTTCTAGTTATCAACAAATTATGAATATACAAATTTAAAAATATAATTTTAAAAAAATATAAAAATTTTTATTAAAATTTTACATATTATATATTAATACTATTTAATTTATTTAAAAATTATTTATATTTAATACTTTCAAATATTCAATATTTAAACTATTTTTTTAGATAATTTTTTAAAATTTTTTAAAATATTTTTTAATGTATTTTTTATTTTTAATAAAGTTTGTTTCTTCCCATAAAGATATAAAATTTTGTTAATATCAGGGGAAGAAATTTTGCCAAATAAAGAAATTCTTAAAAGAATTCCAATATCTGAAAAATTTATTTTTAAATGAATAACTAAATTTTTTAAAATTTTAGAAATTTTTTGAATTTTCCAAATCTTTAAAAACTTTAATTTTTGATATAAAATTTTTAATATGTTAAATGAACGAATAGTAAAAACAAAATTAAATTTTTTTAAATTTATTTTACTATTTAAAAAATATAAATAATATTTGTATAAATCTTTTAAAGTATTGCAATGCATAGAAAAAAATTTTATAAATTTTTTTAAATTAGGTTTTTTAATAATTTTAATATTTTTTTTTAATAAAAAAATTTTTAAATATTTTTTAATTTTTTTTGTAGATAATAAATTCATATAATATTTATTAAACCATAAAATTTTTTTTTGATCAAAAATACTAGGAGAAATATTAATATCACTTAATTTAAATAATTTTTTAACTTCATTAATAGTAAAAATTTCTTGATTTTTATACGACCAACCTAATCTGACTACATAATTTAAAATAGCCTCAGGAAAATAGCCTTGTTTTCTATAATATGAAATATCATTTAAATTATTTCGTTTAGAAAGTTTTTTTTTTTCTTTATTTAAAATCATAGATAAATGAACATATTTTGGTATTTTAGCTCCTAAAGATTTTAAAATATTAATTTGTCTTGGTGTATTATTAATATGATCTTCACCTCTAATAACATGTGTTATTTTAGAATCCATATCATCTACTACAACACATAAATTATATGTTGGAAAACCATTTGATCTTTGTAAAATTAAATCATCTAATTCTGAATTTTTAAAAATAATTTTTCCTCTAACTTCATCATAAAATGATATATTTCCATAATTTGGATTTTTAAATCTAACTACATATTTTTTTTTTATATTATTATTAGAAATATTTTGTTTTAAATCCCTACATTTTCTATCATATTTAGGCTTTTCTTTTAATAATATTTGATGTTTTTTAAGCTTTTTTAATCTTTCAGGAGAACAATAACATTTATAAGCTAAATTTAATTTAATCATTTTTTTAACAATTTTTTTATAACGTATCAATCTATCACTTTGAAATATTGGATCTTGATGCCAATTAATTCCCAACCATTTTAAATCATATAAAATATTTTTTACAAATTTAAAACTTGATCTTTTAAAATCAGAATCTTCTATTCTTAATATAAAATTTCCATTCTTTTTTATAGAATACAACCATGAATATAATGCTGTACGTAAACTTCCAAGATGCAAATTTCCAGTAGGGCTAGGAGCAAATCTTGTAATTACAAACATAATAAAAAGTTCCTTAATTATTTTTTTAACTAAAAAAAAATTAAAATAATATAAAATTTTAAAATTTATAATTTTATAAATAATAAAATTAAAATAATAATTAATATTATCAAAAAAAATATAAAAATTAAATACTTTAGATTATTATAAAAATTTTATTAAATTTTTATATTTAAATTTTACAAATATAATGAAAAAATATATAAAAATATTATTAATTACTTTTTTTAATTTTAGTAAAAACACTTTTAAAAAAAATAATAAATATTAAATTTTAAAAATATATAAAAAATTTAAAACATTTTTATAATAAACTTAACAATATTTTTTAAAATTTTTTTTTAATTTTTTTAATTTGTAAAAATTCCAAAAAATAAAAAAAATTTTTAATTTTTTTATATACATTTTTTTTTTTTAATGATATTCTATTAAATTAAAATTTATTATTTTCTAAAAAAATAAAAAAATTTTTTTTTATAAATTTTAAAAAAATAAAAAGTTTTTTTATATTTTAAAATAAATTAAATATAATATAAAATATTAACTATTATCATATAATAATAATCTAATAAAATTATTTTAAAAATTTATTAATATTATTAATAAAAAAATAAAAAATATTATTATATTTAAAATATAAAATAGGTGATTAGCTCAGTGGTAGAGCTCCTCTCTTACACGGAGGATGTCGGCGGTTCAAGTCCGTCATCACCTAAAAAAATTTTTATTAAAAAAAAAGGGTCGTTAGCTCAGTCGGTAGAGCAGTTGACTTTTAATCAATTGGTCGCAGGTTCAAATCCTGCACGACCCAAAAAAATTTTTTTTAAATTATAAAAAAATTTATATTTTTTTAATAATTAAAAAAAAATTATATTTAAAATATAAATTTTTTAAATAAAGATATTATTTTTTTATTTTTTGAATTAGATAAAAAATTATAAATATTTTTGCAAATATTTATACCTATACCAGGTATTTTTAAAAAAAATTTTTTTGTATAATTTTTATAAAATAAATTTAAAAATTTTTCAAAAGTAACACAATGTTTTGATATTTTTTTTGAAGCTTCTTTTCCTACACCTAATATACCTAAAGAAAAAATAAATCTTTCTAAACTGATAGAATTCATATTATTAATTTGATTTAAAATTAAATTTATAGTTTTAACACTAACTTTTTTAACATTTAAAAAATTTTTTTTTTTTAATTTAAAAATATCGGAGGGATTATTTAAAATTTTATTTTTTATCAATTGTAAAATAATATTTTTTCTAAATCCAAGAATTTCTATCGCATTTTTAGAAAAAAAATGTAAAATTTTTTTTTTTTTTTGAGAAATACAAAAAAAACCATTATTACAATAATAAATATTTTTATTCTTTTCAGAAATTAAATTTGTATGACACGATGGACATTTTCTTAAAAACTTTACTTTTTTAAAATTTTTTTTTCTTCTATCAAAAATTACTCCTATAATTTTAGGAATTACATCCCCTGATCTTTGAACAATAATTGTATCTTTATAATATAAATTTAAATTTTTTATATAATTATAATTAAATAAAGAAGCTTTTTGAATAAGTACTCCTGAAATTTTTATAGGTTTAAAAATAGCAACTGGAGTAATTACTCCGGTTCTTCCAACTTCAAAGTTTACATGTAATAATGTAGATGTTTTACTTTGATTTAAAAATTTTAAAGCTAATGCCCATTTTGGAAATTTATTATTATATCCAATTAATTTCTGACTTTTTAAAGAATTTATTTTAATAACTATACCATCTATTTCAAAAGGAATCGATTTTCTTTTTCGTTTAATATATTTATAAAATTTTTTAATATCTTCAAAAGAATTTAAAAGTCGTATTTTTTTACTAATATAGAAACCAACATGTTTTATTTTTTTTAATATGTTATAAAAACTATTGTTTTCAAAATATTTAATATCGTTAAATTCTTTAAAAAAATTAAATCCATGACATACAAAAATTAAATTTCTATTTTTAGAAATCTTATAATTTTTTTGTCTTAATGAACCAGCAGCTAAATTTCTTGCAGTTGAAAAAATTAATTTTTTATTTTTTACATTCTGTTTATTTAACTTATGAAATTTTTTTTTATAAATATATATCTCTCCCCTAATTTCTAAAAAATTTGGAAATTTTTTATTATTTAAAAATTTAGGAATAGACGGTAAAAATTTAATATTTTTAGTAATATTTTCTCCTATTTCACCATTTCCTCTCATGGCAGCTGAATATAAAGTTCGATTTTTATAAATTAAATTTACAGCTACTCCATCATATTTTAATTCTCCGCAAAATTTTATTTTTTTTTTTTTTAAAATAGCTAAAACTTTTTTATAAAAATTAAACATTCCTTCAATACTAAAAGTATTTTCTAAAGATAACATTTTAGAATGATGATGTGTTAACTTAAAATTTTTTTTATTACCAAAAATATTTTTTTTTTTTTTAAAAAATTTATTTTTTTTTTTTAAATAAGAAAGTTTTTTAAATAAAATATCATAACTTAAGTCTGAAATTTTAGGCTTATTTAAAACATAATATAAATAATTATGTTTTTTTATTTCTAATTTTATTTTTTTAATTACACTCTCAATATTATTTTTCATTAACTATTACCTTACATAAAAAAACAAAAATTATTATATTGCAAAAAATAATAATATATATGAAATTAATCAAAATAATTAATATAATTTTATATCAAAAAAACTATATTTTTAATAATTTTATATTTAGAGATAAATAATTAATGTTAATATAATTATAATATGTAAAAAATTTATTCAAAATACTAAATTTTCATTTTTTTAATAAAAAAGGTAAAAAATGCTAAAAAAAAAAATTAAAATTAATGCAAAATATGGTTTTCATATTAGACCAGCTGCATTATTTGTAAAAAAAGCAAAACAATTTAAATCTGAAATATTAATTAAATTTGATGGGAAAGAAGCTAATGGAAAAAGTTTATTTAATTTACAAACTTTAGGGATATCCAAAGGTAGTATTATTACTATAATTATAAATGGAACAGATGAAAAAAAAGCATGCACATCCTTAGAAAAAATATTAATTAATTTAAACTAATAAAAATTTTTATTTTTATAATATTTAAAATATTAAAAAATTTTTTCAAAAATTTTTTAAATTTTAAATTTTATAAAAATTAATAAATATTTTTACTTAAAAATTTTCATTGAAATATTAAAAAAAATAATAAAAAGTACTTTTTTAAAATTCAAAGGTAAATTTTATGATATCAGGAATTATAGCATCCCCCGGTGTTGCTTTTGGTAAAGCTCTACTATTAGAGGAAGAAAATATTATCGTTAACAAAAAAAAAATTCTTCATAAAGAAATTGAAAATGAAATAAATCGATTTTATATTGCAAGAAAAAAATCTTTAAAACAACTAAAAAAAATCCAAATAAAAACTAAAAAAAATTTAGGAAAAAAAAAAGAAGAAATATTTGAAAGTCATATTCTTTTATTAGAAGACATAGAATTAGAAAAAGAAGTTTTATATTTGATAAAAAAAAAAAATTTTTCAGCTGAATTATCAATTAAAAAAATTATTAACAATCAAATAAAATCTTTAAAAAAAATAAAAGATGAATATCTAAGAAATAGAATAATTGATATTCAAGATATAGGCAAGAGACTTCTAAAAAATATTCTTAATATCAATACTTCTAGACTAAAAAATATTTCTCAAAAATCTATTTTAATTGCTCAAGATTTAACTCCGTCAGAAACAGCTCAAATAAATTTAAAAAATATTATAGGTTTTATTACAGAAATTGGAAGTAAAACATCACATACTTCAATTATGGCTCGATCTTTAGAAATTCCAGCAATTGTAGGAACAAAAAATATTACAAAAATTGTAAAAAATGAAGATTTTATTATTTTAAATGGACTAACAAATAATATTATTATTAATCCTTCTATTAAAGAAATAAAAAAATTTAAAAAACTCCAAAAAAAATATTTAAAAAATAAAAAAAAATTAATGTCATTGAAAAATTTACCAACTATTACTAAAGATGGTACAAAAATAGAAATTGGAGCTAATATAGGAAATTGCGAAGATGTATCTAGAGCAAAAAAATATGGAGCAGAATGTATAGGATTATATAGAACTGAATTTTTATTTATGGATAGAAATAATTTACCTTCAGAAGAAGAACAATATAAAGCTTATAAATTAGTAACTAAAAAAGTAAATAATGGATATGTAATTATTCGAACAATGGATATTGGAGGAGATAAAAATTTATCATATATGAAATTTCCTAAAGAAGAAAATCCTTTTTTAGGTTGGAGAGCAATAAGAGTATCTATTGATCGAATTGAAATATTAAATAATCAATTAAAAGCAATATTAAGAGCATCGGCTTTTGGAAAAGTAAAAATTTTATTTCCAATGATAATTTCATTGGAAGAAGTATTATTTTTAAAAAAAAAAATAAAAATATTAAAAAAAGAACTTTCTTCAAAAAATATTAAATTTGATAAAAAAATAGAAATAGGAGTAATGATTGAAACCCCGTCCTCTGCTCTTATTGCTAAAAATTTGGCAAAAGAAGTAGATTTTTTTAGTATTGGAACAAATGATTTAACCCAATATACCTTAGCTGTAGATAGAGGAAATGATTTAATTTCTCATTTATATAATCCACTACACCCTGCTGTATTAAAACTAATAAAAAAAGTCATTAACGCCTCTCATAAAGAAGGAAAATGGACAAGTATTTGTGGAGAACTTGCTGGAGAAAAAAAATCAACAGCATTATTATTAGGATTAAAAATTGATAAATTAAGTATGAACCCCTCTTCTATTCCATATATTAAACAAATAATTAGAAAATCAAATTTTAAAAAAGCCAAAGAACTAGCGAAAAAAGTTCTCAATGAATCATCATCTAAAAAAATATTAAAATTAATAAAAAAATTTAATGACCGACTAAAAATTTTTTAAAAATATTTCTTATAAACGGAAAAAAAATAAAAAATGAACTTTATTTCTAATTTTTTTAAAAAAAAAAAAAATTTTTTAATTAAAGCTCCACTTTCAGGAAAAATAATTAATATAAAAAAAGTTCCAGATGTTGTTTTTTCTAAAAAAATAGTTGGAGATGGAATAGCTATAGATCCCTCTGATAATAAAATTGTAGCTCCTTTTGATGGAAAAATTAGTAAAATATTCAGAACTTTACATGCATTTTCTATAGAATCAAAAATAGATGGAGTTCAGTTGTTTGTTCATTTCGGAATTGACACTATAAAAATGAATGGAAAAGGATTTAAATGTCATGTTAAAGAAAATCAAAATTTAAAAACAGGGGAACTAATTTTAACTGTAGATTTAAATTTATTAAAAAAAGAATCAAAATCTATAATTACTCCAATAATTATTTCAAACACAGAAGACTTTAAAAAAATTAAAAAAAAAAAAGGTAATGTAATTTTAGGAAAAAATACTATTATGAAGTTAACAAAATAAATTTTATAATAAAAAAATTTTATTTAAACGGCGATACACACGCCGTTTAAATAAAAATATAAAAAACATAAATCTGAACAATAATATCTAATTTAAAATAAAAATTATTAAAAATTTTTATTTTTTTTATATTCTATCGATAAAGTTTTTAATCTATAAAAATCTAATAATTTAATTCTTAAATTTATTAACTTTTTCTTTATAAAAACACCTTTTAATCCTTTTTTTAAAATAAATTTCACAGATATAGATTGTAAGATAAAAAATAAAATCTTCAAAATTTCTGAAGGTTTAAAATTTTTTTTCTTACATAAACAAAAATTGTTATAATAAGGGCAAAAATTAACTAAAGAAGAAATTTCATTTAATATATTAGGATTTCTCCATATGTTTATTTTATTAAAAATAAAAATTATTTTTTCAGAAGAATATAAAAATATATTATGAAAAATATAATAATATTTTATTATCATAATAGTAATATTCTTAATTTTAGTAGGAATATTTAATCTTATAAACATTTTATTTATTAGAAAAGAATAAAAATTTAATCTAAAAGACTTTTTTCTAATATCCAAATTAAAATCTAAAAACGATACTAAAAACTGACATAAAAAAATAAAACGAGTATCAAAATTAACATTTTTTTGTGAAAATTTGGCTAATCTAAAAATTAAATCAGTATTTATAGAAGTAAAATTAAAAAAAATATTTTTTAAATTTAATTTATATAAATAATAAATTTCAGGAAATAATGTTGAAAAAGCGAAACAATTATTTAATTCTAAAATATATACATGTGGAAATTTTGTATCTAAAGATTTTTTTGTCTCATTCCAAATTCTATGAGACGTTAAATTTAAAATTTCTTTTTTATCAACTATTCGTTTCATAACTTTCAAAGTTTTTTTATAAATTACAAAACCTAAATTTGATAATTTTGCAGAAAATCTTGCTACTCTTAGAACTCTTAAAGGATCTTCTTCAAAAGCATTAGAAACATGTTTTAAAAGACGATTTTTCAAATCTTTTATTCCATTAAAAGGATCTATATATTTTCCTTTACTATCTTGAGCTATAGCGTTTATTGTTAAATCTCTTCTTTTTAAATCTTGCTTTAAAGTAATATTTTTTGAATAATTTGTTAAAAATCCTGTATAACCTACTCCATTTTTTTTTTCTGTTCTAGCTAAAGCATATTCTTCAAAAGTCTTTGGATGTAAAAAAACTGGAAAATCTTTTCCAACTTGTTTATATTTTTTACTTAATAATTCTTCCGATTTACCCCCTACTATTACCCAATCTTTATCATGTACTGGAAGCTTTAATAAAAAATCTCTAACTGCCCCTCCAACTAAATATACTTTCATATTTTAAAATTGCTCTTAAAGTAAATTTTAAAAAATATAAAATTATAAAACCCATGAATCTTCAATATTCCATTTTGGATTTACAAAAATATATGAATTTTTATGATAACAATGATTAATAAACTTTAAATAACCAGCATACGCAATCATTGCTCCATTATCTGTGCAAAATTTTTGCGATGAAAAATAAATTTTTTTTTTAAATTTTTTAGAAAAAAAAATAAATTTTTTTCTTAATTTTAAATTTGAACTTACTCCACCAGTAATTACTAAACGATTTAAACCAGTTTGTAATAAACATGAAAAACATTTTTTAATTAATATTTCTATTATAGAATTTTGAAAGTCTGTTGCAATATTTGCTTTCGTCTGAAAAGATTTAGATTCGCTATATATAGTTTTTAAAACTGAAGTTTTTAATCCAGAAAAACTAAAATTAAAACATTTACTATAAATTAAAGGTTTAGGAAAATTATAATTATTTTTTTTTCCAAATTTAGAAATTTTATAAATTTCAGGTCCTCCTGGATAATTTAAATTTAAACCTCGAGCAACCTTATCAAATACTTCTCCTACACTATTATCTAAAGTTTTTCCTAAAATTATATAATCTCCAAGTTTTTTTGCATAAATTAACTGAGTATTTTTTCCAGAAATTAAAAGAGTTAAAAATGGAAATTTTAAATTTTTATGTTCTATCATAGAAGATAATAAATGACCTTCTAAATGATTAATCAAGATCATTGGTAAATTTAAAGAAAATGCAAAAGAAGAAGCAATAGATGCTCCTACTAATAAAGAACCAACCAAACCTGGGCCTGCAGTATAAGCAATAGCATCAATTTTATTTTTAGTATTTACAGAATAATTTAAACATTTTCTTAAAAATTTTAGAACATATTTTGTATGTAATCTTGCAGCTAATTCAGGAACTATGCCATAATACTTATTATGATTTTTTTTTTGATTATGTAAAAAATTTTTTACTAAACCATAAATTTCATCATATATTGCAACTCCAGTATCATCGCATGAAGTTTCTATACCTAATATTCTCATAATATACTTAATATTACCTTTTTAATAAATTATAAAATTAATAACATACAAATTTTATTATCAATCTAAAATAGAGAAAAATTATATGCCAATAATTCAAGTTCGTGAAAATGAACCATTTGATATAGCTTTAAGAAGATTTAAAAGATCATGTGAAAAAGCTGGAATTTTATCAGAAATAAGAAGAAGAGAATGTTATGAAAAACCAACTACAGCTAGAAAAAGGGCCAAAGCATCAGCAAAAAAAAGATTATCAAAAAAATTAGCTAGAGAAAATTTAAAAAGAACTAGAATGTATTAAAATTTTATAAATTTTTAAAACATCTTTAATTTAACATGCCGTTTTTAATTTAAACAAAACGGCAAAATTTTTGTTTAAAAAATTAACTTTATGAATAGAAAAATTCCAAAAGAATTTATTTACGAAATACTATCAAAAACTAACATTATAGATTTAATAGGATCTTATATAGAATTAAAAAAAAAAGGAAAAAATTATTATGCAAAATGTCCATTTCATAATGAAAAAATTCCATCTTTTGTTGTAAATTATGAAAAACAATTTTTTCATTGTTTTGGATGTCAATTACATGGAAATAGTATAGATTTTTTAATGAAATATAACAATTTAAATTTTTTAGAAACTATTAAAGAACTATCTAAATTAAACAATTTAGAATATCCAAAAAAAAAAAAAAATAATCAAGAACTTCAAAAATTTAATTATAAAAACAATCTCTTTACATTAATGAAATTCGCTAAAAAAATATATAATAAAAACATTTTTAAAAAAAATAGTAAATATGCATATAAATATCTAAAAAATAGAGGTATTAATAAAAAAATGATAGAATTTTTTTCTATCGGATTTTCAAATTTTAAAAGTAATATTAAATTATTAAATATTATAAAAAAAAAATCATTCAAAAAAATTGATATAAATGATACTGGACTATTTTATAAAAAAAAAAATAATGTTATATCTAGTAAATTTATCAATAGAATAATTTTTCCAATACGAGATATATATGGAAGAACTACGGGTTTTGGAGCTCGTATTATAAATGATAGCAATTGTCCAAAATATATAAATTCACAAGAAACAAAAATATTTTATAAAAGCCAGCAAATTTATGGACTATATGAACAAAAAAAAATTTTTAAATTATTAAAATATTTAATTTTAGTTGAAGGTTATATCGATGTTATTACATTAACACAATTTCATATAAAATATTGCGTTGGTCTATTAGGAACCACATTAAATAATGAACATTTAAAAATTTTATTTAAAAATACAAATACATTAATATACTGCTATGATGGAGATACAGCAGGAAAAAAAGCAATGTGGAATTCTTTTGTATTATCACTACCACATATATATGATAATAGAACTATTAAATTTATTTTATTACCAAAAGGAGAAGATCCAGATTCTATTATTAGAAAAGAAGGACTACATTTATTTAAAAAAAGAATATTAAATGCTTTATCTATAGATGATTTTTTATTCGAATCAATTTCAAAAAAAAAAAAAATTAAAAAAATTGAAGAAAAAACTTTTTTTTTAAAAAAATCAATTCATTTAATAAAAAAAATTCCAGGTAAACTAGTTAAATTATTTTTTTTAAAAAAATTAGGTAAAAAAGTTGGAATATCAGATTTTTATGAATTAAAAAAAATTTTTAATAACAAAAAAAAAATTACATACAAACTTAAAAAAAATAAAAAAAGTTGTCAAAAAAATATAAAAATTAAAATTTTAATTAGTCTAATCATTCAAAATCCTAATTTAGCTAAAAAAATTATAAAATTTAAAAAAATAAAAAAAATAAACTCTAAAGAATCTAAGATATTTATAAATATATTAAAAAATTGTTTAAATATAAAAAATGTTAATACCGCTAAAATTTTAGAAGTATATAGAAACAAAAAAATATTTTCTACTTTACAAAATTTATCTTCATGGAATAATATGATTTCTAAAAAAAAAATTAAAATAATATTTTTAGAAATAATAAAAAAATTATATTTAGAATCTTTAGAACGAAAACAAGAAAAAATAATTTTAAAAAGTAAAAAAAAAAAATTAACAAAAAAAGAAAAAAAAATTTTTTGGAAGATTAATAAATATATAACAAAAAAAAAATTTAATTAGTTCGTTATAAAAATTAATTACTTTCATTATTACTTAAACATTATAAAAAAAATTTTTTATAAAACTACTTAAAAATTAACATTATAAATGAGAGTCATATCATGGATCAAAACCCAAAATCTCGTTTAAAAAAACTTATAAAATATGGAAAAGAACAAGGCTATTTAACTTTTTCTGAAATTAATGATCATTTACCTGAAGATTTATCAAACTCTGAAAGAATAAATGAAATTATTCAAATGATTAACGACATGGGCATTCAAGTAGTTGATAAAATTCCTGATACAGAAAATTTAATTTTAAATAATTCAAACACTGAAAATACTGATGATGATGCTGTAGAAGAAGCAGCTCAAGTATTATCTAATGTAGAATCTGATCTTGTAAAAACCACTGATCCAATAAGAATGTATATGAGAGAAATGGGGACGGTTGAACTATTAACCAGAGAAGGAGAAATAAAAATAGCAAAAAGAATAGAAAAAGGAATTCGAACAATACAATCTTCTATAGCAGAATTTCCAAATTCTATTAATTATATTTTAGAGCAATATAATTTTTCAATTTTAGGAAAAATAAAATTATCTGATATAATTATTGGATTTATAGAAAAAAAATCTAAAAAAAAAAAAATAAAAAAAGCTAAAAAAAAAGATTATTTTGAAAGAAAAAAATGTAAAATAAAAGAAGATACAAATAATTTTTCAGAAAATTCTATAAATAAAAAATTAGTATATGAAAAATTTTTAAAACTAAAAAATCAATATTTAAAAACTATTAAAATAATTAAAAAAAAAAAACGTAATCATTACAAATCTATTAAAGAAATTAAAAAACTATCAAAAATATTTAAACAGTTTAAATTAGTTCCAAAACAATTTGATTTTTTATTAAATAAAATTAAACAACATATTACAAAAATTAAAAAACAAGAAAATAAAATAATTTTATTATGTATCAAAAAAGGTAAAATACCAAAAAAAATTTTTATTAATCATTTTTTAAAAAATGAAGCTAACTACACTTGGCTAAAAATATTTAATAAAAAAAATAGCCCATGGTTTAAAAAAATAAAAAAAATAAAAAAAAAAATAAAATTTTATATAGAAAATTTAAAAAAAATTGAAAAAAAAGTAGGAATAAAAATTACTGATATAAAAAAAATTCATAAAAAGGTTTCTATTGGAGAAATTCAAGCGAAAAAAGCAAAAAAAGAAATGGTAGAAGCAAATTTAAGATTAGTGATTTCAATTGCAAAAAAATATACTAATAGAGGATTACAATTTTTAGATTTGATTCAAGAAGGAAACATTGGATTAATGAAAGCTGTAGATAAATTTGAATATAGAAGAGGATATAAATTTTCTACATATGCAACATGGTGGATTCGACAAGCAATAACTAGATCTATAGCGGATCAAGCCAGAACAATTCGAATTCCTGTTCATATGATAGAAACAATAAATAAATTAAATAGAATTTCACGTCAGATACTGCAAGAAATAGGTAGAGAACCTACTCCAGAAGAATTATCTGAAAAAATGCTTATACCAGAAGAAAAAATTAGAAAAGTTTTAAAAATTGCAAAAGAACCAATTTCTATGGAAACTCCAATTGGAGATGATGAAGATTCACATTTAGGAGATTTCATCGAAGATACAAATTTAGAGCTTCCATTAGAATCTGCTACTTCAAAAAGTTTAAAACATGCAACAAATAATATTTTATCTGGATTAACACCTAGAGAAGCAAAAGTTTTAAGAATGAGATTTGGAATTGATATGAATACTGATCATACATTAGAAGAAGTAGGAAAACAATTTGACGTTACTAGAGAAAGAATTCGACAAATTGAAGCAAAAGCATTAAGAAAATTAAGACACCCAAGTAGATCTGAAATTTTAAAAAGTTTTTTAGATAATTAAAAATAACATAATAAAGAAATTTAGTTAACAATAATCAAAAAATTATTGTTAACAATAGTATAAAACATAAAAAAACAAAATTTTTAAAAATATTTAAATTATTTCTTAAAAAATTAAAATATAAAACATAAAAAACATTTTTTTAATTTTTTAAATTTTTATATAATTTTTCAAAATTAATTGGATCTAAATTTAACTGAGGAAAACCACTTCTACAAATTAAATTAGATACACATTCTCTTGCATAAGGAAAAAGAATATGAGGAAATTGCACTCTTAAAAAAAATAACATTTTATGCTGTGGAATATTTTTACAAAAAAATAATCCAGCTTGATGAACTTCACATAAAAATACTAATTTTGAATTTATAATAACTTTTAAAGATATTTGTAAAATTATTTCGAATAAGTTATCTTCAACATCATTATTAATAATATTAACGTTATATAAAGTTTTTGGATTCCATTTTTCATTATATATTTTTGGAGTATTTGGAGCTTCAAATGAAATATCTTTTATATAAACTTTTTTGAGATTAAAGAAAATTTTTTTTTTATTGATTTTATTAGTTAAATCCATAATAATATTACTCTTTATTTAATATTAAAAAAAATAAAAAATTTTATTTTTTAAAAATATAAAAAATATTTGTCAAAGTATAATATATTTTATATATTTTTTTTAAAAAATATTTTAATTAATATTACAAAATTTTAAAAAATTAATGCGATTAACAAAAAAATTAATAATAACTTTTTAAATATTTTTTTGCTCGCTTAATTGCTTTTAAAACTTGAAATTTTGAAGTACCTCCTTTAGAATTTCTTTTTTTTATACATGAATTTAAACTAATATATTCATAAACATCTTTAGAAATTACTGAACTATATTTTTTCAATTGAACTAAATTTAGTTCTTCTAAAGATTTATTTTTAGAAATTGCATACAATACAATTTTTCCAACTATATCATGTGCACTTCTAAAAGCAATTTTTTTACTAACTAAATAATCAGCTAAATCAGTAGAATTACTATATCCTTTCATAGCAGAAATTTTACATATTTTATGATTTATTTTAAGATTTTTTAAAACAATAATACTCATCTGAATACAATCTTTCCATACATTTATAGATTTAAAAAGATGTTCTTTGTCCTCTTGTAGATCTTTATTATAAGCTAAAGGAAGAGCTTTTAATAAAACCAAAAGAGAAATTAAAGACCCATAAACTCCACTCGTTTTTCCTCTAATTAACTCTAATGCATCAGGATTTTTTTTTTGAGGCATTAAAGATGAACCAGAAGTTACTAAATCTGATAATTCTATAAAATTTAATTCTCCGGAATTAAAAAAAATTAAATCTTCAGAAAATCTTGATAGATGCATCATACTTATAGAAGCTGAAGATAAAAGTTCAATTACATAATCTCTATCTGAAACACTATCTAAACTATTTTCGGTAGATTCTTTAAAATTCATTAATTTTGCTAGTTTATCTCTATTAATATTCCCAGCAGTTCCAGATAATGCTCCTGAACCCAAAGGACTAATATCTAATCTCGACAAACAATCATCTAATCTTTGAAAATCTCTTTTAAACATTTCGAAATAAGCTAAAAACCAATGAGCAAAAGAAATAGGTTGAGCATTTTGCAAATGTGTATAACCCGAGACATAAGAAGAAATGTGATTTTCTGCAAGATTAAGTAATTTATTTTGAAATTTTAAAATTAATTTTTTAATTTTATTTATTTGATATTTACACCATAATTTTAAATCTGTTGAAACTTGATCATTTCTACTTCTTCCAGAATGCAATTTTTTACCTAAATCACCTATCATGTTTATTAACTGTTCTTCTACCCAAGAATGAATATCTTCTGCGTGACTTAAAAATATTTTTTTAGGATTTTCTTTAGTTTCTTTCAATAATATATTCAAAGCATTTTCTAATTTAATTTGTTCAGATTTAGTAATAATTTTAGAAGAACATAAAATTTTTGACCAAGCAATAGAAGCAATGATATCAAATTTTATTAAAAAATAATCAAATTTTAAAGAATTATTAAATTTACTAAAAAAAAAATTAGATTTTTTTTTAAATCTACCACCCCAAAGACTCATAATTAAAACCTATTATTAAAAGTTAAATTTAAATAATTAAATTTTTATAAAAAAAGACTAAAAAATTTAAAAAAATATAAAATAAAGAAATATTATTTATTTTTTGACATTATTTTTGAAGATAAAGAATATATGTTTATAAAACCAGATGCATCTTTCTGATTGTAAACGGAATCTTTTTCAAATGTAGAATAAGATTTAGAATATATAGAATTATTAGATCGTTTTTTAATAACTGTAATTGAACCTTTATATAATTTAATCAACACTTCTCCATTGACTTTTTTAGATATTTGATTAGAAGATACCTGAAGAACTTTTCTAATAGGCAAAAACCATTTTCCATCATATACAATTTGTGACATTTGCAATCCTATAATTTGTCTCCAATAAAAACATTCTCTATCTAAAGTTAATTGTTCTATTGATCGAATTGCCTCATACATAATAGATCCCCCTGGAGTTTCATAACATCCTCTAGATTTCATTCCAATCAAACGATTTTCAACAATATCTATTCTCCCTACTCCATGCAAAGAACCTATATAATTAAGTTTTTTTAAACATTTTATAGGAGACATAAATACTTTATCTACTCCAATTACATGTCCTTTTTTTATACTTATTAAAACATATTGTGGTTTTTCAGAAGAAATTTCTGGGTTCTTAGTCCATACCCATGTGTTTTTTTTAGGTTTACTCCAAGTATCTTCAAGATTACCTCCTTCTGTAGAAATATGAAATATATTTTCATCTCTACTATATATTTTTTTTAAAGAAGCATCGGTGGTAATATTTTTATTTTTTAAATATTTTATAAGATCTTTTCTAGATTTCATATTCCATTCTCTCCATGGAGCAATTATTTTAATTTTAGGAGATAAAAAAGCATAAGCCATTTCAAATCTTACCTGATCATTTCCTTTTCCAGTTGCTCCATGACAAACAAATTTTGCTTTGATTTTATTTGCCAACTGAATTTGAGCTTTAGCTATTATAGGTCTAGCTATAGCTGTTCCTAACAAATATTTTCCTTCATATAACGCTCCAGTTTTTAAAACAGGGTAAACATATTTTTTTACAAAAACTTTTTTTAAATCTATAACATAACATTTTGATGCTCCAGAATTTATTGCTTTTGTTTCAATCCCTAATAAATCTTTTTTTGATTGGCCTACATCAGCAACCATTGCAATTACATCTAAATCATAATTTTCTTTTAACCATGGAATAATAGCTGAAGTATCTAATCCCCCTGAATACGCTAAAACTACTTTTTCTTTTTTAGAATTATTTTTAACAAACATAAATAAATATCTCCTAATAAAAAATTAAAAAATTTTTTATAATATAATAAAATAAAAATAATATTTTAAAAAATTTAATGCAAAAAATAAAAAAATTTTGTAATTTTATAAAAAAAATTATAATTTGTTTTATTATTAAACTTTATGATTTTTGACTAATAAAATAATAAATTTTAAATTTTAAAGTTATAATAAATATATAATTATAATATTATTGATATAAAATTAATTTTATTAAAAAATTTATTTTACATAATTTAAAATATTTAATATATTTTATAAATTTTTTTATATATTGTATATCATATATATATAACAATATATAATATATATATATATTAATTTAAATAAATAAAAAAAAATAAAATATTAATATTTTGTTTTATTAAAAATTTTTTTATTAACTAAATAAAAAAATTAATATCTATAAAAAACATTATTTAATAATATATAAATAAAAATTAATTAATCTTTAATTAATTTTATTAAAAACAAATTGTTTGTGTTATTTAAAAATATTTTTTTAAAAAATACTTTTATAATATTAAAAAAAGTTTAAATAATAAGTTATAATTCACTTTTTTTTAAAAGAAATTAATTAATTTTAAAAATTTAAAAAAAATTTTACAATATTTTTAATTTTATACATTCACTATATTTTTTAAAAAATTTTAATTTAATATAAAAAATACATAACAATTAATACTAAAAAATTTAATATTTTTTAAAAAATTTTAAATGTTTTATATAAAATTATAAATAATATTAAATTATTTTAACATTATTATAACTATAATAATTAAATCATAAAATAATTATATTATATTAATTTTATAAAAAATATTTAGAAAATTAAAATAATGTATAAAAAATTATTAACAAAAAAATGTTAAAAATATAAAAAAATTTATTATAATAAAATATTTTAAATTTTTTATAATAATAAATTTATTTTAATATATAATATTTATTTAAAATTTATAAAAGAATTTTTTCATATATTTTTAATATAAATTAAATATTATCACTATAATATTTATTATTAAAATACGTATATAGATAATAATAAAAAAAAAATTTTATATTAAATTTTTATAATAAAAATTATAATTTTTTAATTTTTTTAATTTAATTTTGTTATTAATAATACTTAATTTAAAAAATTTTAAAAATTAATTATTATAAACAAAAAATTTTTATTATTTTTATTTTTTATATAATAAAAAATTTTTATATTTATATGTTATTATAAAAAAATTAATTTAAAAAATAAAAAAATTTATTTTTTTATTATTTTATAATAATTTTATATACTTTTTATTAATTAATTATCAAAATAAATCATAAATAAAAATATTATCTTAAAAATATTTATTATTTTAAATAAATAAACAATTTTATCAAAAATTAAAAAATAATTTTTTAAAAATTTATTTAAAATAAAAAATAATAAATATAAAAATTTTTATTTTATAATTTGATATTTTTTTTAAAAATATATATAATTCTCATTTAAGAAAAAAATTAATTTAAATTTATTTTATTTTTTATAAAAAAATAAATAACAAATATAATATAATATTTAAAAATTTAATAATACATTTAAAAATTTTTTAATTTATATATAATTTAAATTATAATATAATTAAAAATTATATTTATTTTTTTATCATAAACTAAAATTTTAATTTTAAAATTTTTAATTTTTATAAAATTAATATAAAATTTATCTAAATTATTAATTTTTAATAATATATTTATTAAAATTATATAAATTAACTAAAAATTAAAAAATTAAACAAATTTTTTAAAAATACAATTTTTAATTAAAATATTTTATTATTTAAACTTTAAATTTTTTAAATTTCAAAAAACTTAAAAAACAAGTATAAAATAAATAAATAAATTTGCCGGCTTAGCTCAGCAGGTAGAGCAACTGACTTGTAATCAGTAGGTCACCAGTTCAATTCCGGTAGCCGGCATAAAAAAAAAATCATTAAAAATATTTTTAAATTTTATATATTAAAAATTTAATTTAATAAATAATATTATAAATTATTTTTTATCAAAAATTTTAATTATTAAAAAAATAATTAAAATTTTAATTCTTAATAATTATAAAAATGATGTAAATTATATTAATTAAATGTATAATTAATATAATTTTTTATAATTTTTAAAAAATATTTAAATTTTTAAATAAAAAATAATTAAAATTTTAATTATTTTTTTATAAAAATTTTAATAAAAAATTAATTAATTTTATTTTAATTATTAAAAATTTAATTAAAAAAAATTTAATAAAAATAGGTGGGATGCCCGAGTGGCCAAAGGGAGCAGACTGTAAATCTGATGTCTTACGACTTCGAAGGTTCAAATCCTTCTCCCACCAAAAAAATTTTTATAAATTTTTAAAATCTTATAATAATTTTATATTATTATTTTTTATTTAAAAATTTAAAAAAAATATAAAATTTTTGCGAGCATCATATAAGGGTTATTATCTCAGCCTTCCAAGCTGATGATGCGGGTTCGATTCCCGCTGCTCGCTAAAAAAATTAAATTTTTAATTTTAAAAAATCAGAAATAAAAACATTTTTAAAATTTTCTGCTGGTATGGCTTAGAGGTTAAAGCACACCCTTGGTAAGGGTGAGATCCCCAGTTCAAATCTGGGTATCAGCAAAAAAATATAATAATAAAAATAAAATAAAATTATTAAAAATAAAAATATTAAATTTATTTTATAAATTATAAATTTAATTAAAAATTTTTTATTTATGATTTTTAAAGGAAAATAATGGTTTTTAAAAAAATATTTCAATATTTAAATTTATCAAATTTTAAAAAAATTATAAAATTTTTTAGTTTTATAATATTTATTATTACTTTTATTATTATATTTTTTAAATATTACAACATGAATTATATAAATAAAAGTATTTCTATTATCGTTTTAATAACCTCTTTTATATCTTTTTTAAATAATTCAAAATATAAAAAAATAATAATTCTTAAATTATTAGAACTAAAATCAGAAATAAAAAAAATAAAATGGCCAAATATTCAAGAAACTTTATATATGACTTTATTCATTATATTAATTAGTACTATAGTTTCTATTATTTTATGGAGTTTAGATAATATTATAATGCATTTAATTTCTTATTTAACATCTTTAACTATCCCTCTACAAGATTTTTAAAATTAATACAATAATAATATTTTAAATTTAAAAATAATTAAAAATTTTAATAAAATGTTAAAAAAAAAATGGTATGTTCTTCAATCAATTTCTGGAATGGAAGAAAAAGTTGTAGATTCAATTAAAACTTCTATAAAAGAAAAAAATTTATCAAATATGTTTGGGAAAATTATGATTCCCTCAGAAAAAGTAATAGAAATAAAAAAAGGAAAAAAAAAGAAAAGTGAATATAAATTTTTTCCTGGATATATTTTAATAGAAATGTTTATGAATGAAATTAATTGGCATATAATAAAAAATATACCAAAAGTAATGGGATTTATAGGTGGAACTTCTGAAAAACCTTTACCAATCAAAAAATATGAAATAAAAAAAATTTTAAAAAAATTAAAAAAAATAGGAAATACTCCTAGACCAAAAGTATTATTTGAGCCAGGTGAAACTTTAAGAATAAAAGAAGGTCCTTTTTCTGATTTTCATGGAATTGTAGAAGAAGTTGATTATGATAAAAATAGATTAAAAGTTTCAGTTTCAATTTTTGGAAGATCTACTCCAGTAGAACTTGATTTTAGTCAAATTGAAAAAAATTAAACTAATTTAATTCCAAATAAGCAAAAAACATTTAATTAAAAATTTTTTATAATATAAAAATAATTTTAATTCATTTACTTTATTATTTAATTTTACTTTAAAATACTGAAAATTTTATGAAAAAAAATATACAATCATATATAAAATTACAAATTCCAGCTGGAAATGCAAATCCGAGCCCTCCTATAGGACCAGCATTAGGACAAAAAGGAGTTAATATAATGGAATTTTGTAAATCATTTAATTTAAAAACTCAATCTTTAGAAAAAGGACTTCCTATTCCAGTAATAATTACAGTTTATCAAGATAAAAGTTTTTCTTTTATAACTAAAACTCCTCCAGCATCAAACTTATTAAAAAAAGCAGCAGGAATAAAATTAGGATCTAAAATTCCATCAAAAGAAAATGTAGCAGAAATAGATTTTTCCAAAATTATAGAAATTGCAAAAATAAAAAAACCGGATATGACAGGTTCAAATTTAGAAAAAATATGTAGTTGCATTATTGGAACAGCAAAATCTATGGGAATAAAAGTAAAAATTAAAAATAAAAAAACTTAAAAAAAATTAAAAATTAAATCATTATATGAAAAAAAAACTTAATACAACACAAAAAAATTCTTTTACATTAAAAGAAGCTATTAAAATATTAAAAAAACAAAAAAGAAAAAAATTTGTTGAAAACATTGATATTGCAATAAATCTTGGAATAGACACAAAACAACCAGATCAAAATATTCGAGGAGTTATAAATTTACCATATGGATTAAAAAAAAAAATAAAAGTTGCAGTTTTTACAAATGAAGAAAAATTAGTAAAAGAAGCTAAAAAAGCAAAAGCAGATGCAATAGGAACAAATGATTTATTAAAAATAATAAAAAAAAATAAAAAAAAATTTAATGTAATTTTAGCAACTAAAGATACTATAAAATTAGTAAGCAAATTAGGTCCAATTTTAGGACCTAGAAATTTAATGCCAAATTTAAAATTTGGAACTATCACTAATAAAATTTATGATACGGTTAAAAAAATAAAAAAAGGTCAAATTAGATTTAAAAATGATAAAAATGGAATTATACATGCTTCTATCGGAAAAATAAATTTTAAATATAAAAAAATAAAAAAAAATTTTTTAAAAATAATTTCTACAATAACATCTTTAAAACCTAATAAAGTAAAAGGACAGTATATAAAAAAAATTTTTTTATCTAAAACTATGGGAAAATCTATTTTAATAAAAATTTTAAAAAATAAAATTAAAAAATATAATAAAAATTAAAATATTTTTATTATTTGTTTATCTTTTATTTTATTTTATATTACTTCTAAATACAAATAAAAAATAACATTAAATTTTAAAATAAAAATTTTTATTTAAATTTTTATTTGTATATTAATATGAAAAAATAATATTTTATATTTTTTAAAATATAACTATAAATAAAAATTTATAAAATTAAATCAGATAAAAAGGAAAAAATTTTTTAAAATATAATTATACAGTTTATATTATTTATTTAATAATATATATAAAATTATTATATATAATTAATAATAAAAATAATATAAATATAAATAAAATAATTATAAAAGATTTTTTTTAAAAAATCTATAGGCAAAAAAATGGCTTTAAATATAAAAAAAAAAAAAGAAATTATAAAAAAAATAAATTATCTTTCTAATAATTCTATTTCTGCGGTAATTGCAGATTCAAACAAAATTACATCAAATGAAATTAATAAGTTAAGAAAAAAATCCAGAAAATCTGGAGTTAAAATTACTATTGTTAAAAATACTCTTTTAAAAAAAGCAATTAAAAAAACACCTATAAAATGTTTATTAAAAATAATCTCAGGATTTACTTTAATTGCCCATTCTATGGATCATCCAGGAACTGCAGCTAAATTATTAATTAAATTTTCTAAAAAAAATAAAAATTTTATAATAAAAGGAGCATCATTTAATAAAAAATTTTTATCTTTTAAAAAAATAAAAAAATTAGCAAAAATTCCAACATATTTAGAATCCATACAAAAAATTTTATTTCTTTTAAAAGATTTATCTATTGGAAAATTACTACGATTAATATGTTCTTTAAAAAATAAAAAAAAATTGGAAAAATTAAAAAAATAAAATTTATTTCAGGAAAAAAAAATGTCTATTACTCATCAAGAAATATTAGAATCTATATCAAAAATGTCTGTTATGGAAATTATGGAATTAATCTCTGCAATAGAAAAAAAATTTAATGTTTCTGCTAATATTAATATTGTTAATAATCCTACAGAAAAACAAGAAATTAAAAAAGAAAAAACTGAATTTAATGTATTTTTAAAATCAATTGGAAAAAATAAAATTTCAGTTATTAAAGCTGTAAGAAGTACAACTAGTTTAGGATTAAAAGAAGCTAAAGATTTAGTTGAATCTGCTCCTGTTATGATTAAAGAAAAAATTAATAAAAATGAGTCTGAATTACTAAAAAAAGCTTTAGAATCAGCAGGC